>JAJZIE010000120.1 GCA_021810725.1 Bacillota bacterium
AGAACGACGACCACGGTATCGACCAAGATCAGCCGCGCGGAGTTGCTGAGCGTCGTTGTGGCGGCTTTGGGGGACAGCGACGCCGCGACGGCCCTCTCGAACGCCCCCTCGCCCTACCGGGACGACACTCTGATCCCCGCCCAGTATCGGGGCGCGGTGGACCAGGCGGCCAAGCTCGACCTGCTGCCGGTCGGCCCGAACGGCCTGCTCGGCCCGAACGCTCCCGCCACCGCGTTCGACGTCGACACCGTCCTGCAGAGGGCGTTGGCGGTGCAGGGCAAAGCGCCCTGGGCGGCCAGCCCGGGTACCGTGGGCCGCGCCGCTTTCGTCTACGACCTGACGCTGGCCGCAGGGCAGCTGCCGTACATCCTCAAGACCGACCGGACCGTTTCGACCCTCGGCGACGTGCCGGACGGGACGCCTGGAATCTACTACATCGAACAGGCCGAGGATCAGGACTGGGTGCAGGGCATTGTGGCCTATCCGGGCTCGTACCAGTGGGTCGGTGACACTTCCTTTGCCCTCGGCGCGGCCCTGCAGCCCGATCAGCCCATCAGCCTCGCGCAGGCGCTGCAGCTCGCGGACATCGCGACCGAGTCCGCGATGTACCCGGCGGATGCGCTGGGGGATTCGCCCAAGGGCCCGCAGTACGCCCGCATGCTGGCGCAGGGGCTCCAGGGCGAGAAACTGCCCTTCGCAGATACGGCCGCGATGGCGCCCGACGAGCGCGGCTTCGTCGCGGAGGCGCTGACCCTCGGCCTCCTGCCACCATCGAGCGGAGCGCTGCGGATCGACGCACCCATCACGCCCGAGGCGAGCGCCGCGCTCCTCTCCCGCGTGCAGGCGCAGGTCCTGTCGGCCATCGAGCACCCGCACACGCCCGGCGTCCCCGCCTACATCGGCACCACCACGATCGAGCCGGTCTCGACGAACTGCACCGCCTGTTCCGCGTTCA
Organism: Bacillota bacterium; assembly: GCA_021810725.1. Classification (GTDB taxonomy): domain Bacteria; phylum Bacillota; class Sulfobacillia; order JAJZYS01; family JAJYTV01; genus JAJZQO01. The sequence goes on from JAJZIE010000120.1 coordinate 956, forward strand.
TGGCCCTGCCGTTCGACCGCCAGGGCTATGAGACGAACGCAACGATCGACGCCACGGCGAGTCCGGGCGTCTCGGTGAAGGATGTCACGGTTGGGCCGGTCACGAGCGGCAACGTCACCACCTACCCGGCGCTGTCCGGAACGAGCGTCGAGCTGGCGACCACGGGCTCCGAGCTCGCGACCGTCACCCTGCGTTCGGGCATGGCCGCCGCGAAGGTCCAGGTGCCAGTGGTGCAGCAGCCGCTGCAGGTCATCGTACGGGCCGTCAGCCCGAACCTCCAGCCTGGCGGCGCGACCGACCTGCGGGCCTATGTCAAGGACGCAACCGGCAAAGTCTACCCGGTCACCGTCGACTGGCGTGTCGTTTCTCCCTCGTACACCATAGGCAATCCGCCGCAGTTCCAGTGGGGCAGCCTGCGCGACTGGGGCCCCAGCGCCTCGACGACATTCCTGGCGAGTGGCACCCCCGGCCAGGGACAGGTCGACGCCATCCTGCCCGTCGGCGCGACCGCGACGGCGCCTCCGTCGGGCAGCGCCCGGATCGACATTTCCTCGGACGTCAGGAAGCTCAAGATGTCCGTCGTCGACGCCACGTCGGGCAGCTCCAGCATCGCGCAGGTGGGCGACACCATCGACGTGCGCGTCCAGGCGTTCGACGCGAACGGCAACCCGGCCACGTCACCCGACGTGTTGAGTCTCTGGAACGGCGGTTTCGAGGCGCTGCAGAACGGCTCGGCCAGCTGGACCGAAAGGGCCACCAGCCCGCAAACCATGACCTTCGCCGCCTCGGATCTCAGCCAGCCCGCGGTGAAGGGCGTCCAGCAGCAGATGCAGGTCGTGGTCGAGTTGCAGCCGGGTCCCGAGACCGGCGTCGCCCTCTTCGACCAGAATGGGCAGCCCGCGGCGCCTCCTCCCGAGGGCAGTGACCCGACTCCGGTCTGGGTGCGGCCGATCGACGCGAAGGGCATGCCGACAAGCGTCGGTGCCAGCTCGCCCCAGACGGTCGACCTGCTGACGCTGGCCACCGCCTTCTCCGAGACCCCGGGCGGCAGCCCGATCACCACCGTCTCCCTCCCGCCGGGCTCGACGGGCGTGGAACTCTACCTGACCACCACCGCCACCGTCGGACAACCCGTGGCCCTGCCGGCGCTCGCCCCGATCAGGATCACGAGTCCCCAAGACGGCCGGACCGTGGCGATCGGCCAAAACTACGCCGTCTTCTATACGGTGGTCGACGCCAACGGCAACCCGATCCACGATGCGCCCGTCACGTTCACGATGACGACGCCGACGGGCAGCGACACCGACCAGAACCAGGACCCGATGTTCGAGCTCTCGCCCACGTCTGCCCTTACGGGCACCGACGGTCAGGTGAGCACCGACCTCGATGGCCCATCGACCACCCCGGACAGCGACTTCTCGGCGCAAGTCTCCGCATCCGTCGAAGGCTTCGCCAGCAGCCAGCCGCTCACGTTCACCTGGTAAGTCGCCGAAGTCCGGACGCCTCCACGCGCCGTCGCGGCCCGCCCCGGCAGCAGCCCGGGCGGGCCGCCCGTCTGCTCGGCTATACTCGGTTCAGGCCGGCCACGAGCCCGACCGACGGAAGGGACGCGCATGCCAGAAGACCGTGTCATCGCCAAAACGCCGCAGCCCAGAACCCGCAGGAGTCTCGGCCGCGATCTTCGCCACCTCGGACTTCATGCGGGCGACCTCGTGCTCATGCACTCCTCGCTGAGCAGCCTCGGCTGGGTCGCAGGGGGCGCACCGGCCGTGGTGCTCGCCGTGCTCGATGTCCTGGGCCCGGAAGGCACCGTTGTCGTGCCGACCCAGACCGGCGACAATTCGGACCCCAAGGACTGGAGCCGCCCGCCGGTGCCCGAGGACTGGTGGCCCGTGATCCGCGCCGAGATGCCCGCGTATGATCCCGCCACCACGCCCACGCGCGGCATGGGCCGCATCGTGGAGTGCCTCAGGACATGGCCGGGCGCCCGCCGCAGCGCGCACCCGCAGGTATCCTTCGCCGCCTTGGGCCGCCTCGCGGATGAAGTGACCCGCAACCACCCCTTCGACGATGGCCTCGGAGAGGCGTCGCCACTTGGCCTCCTCTACCGCCTCGACGCCAAGGTCCTGCTGCTCGGGGTCGGCTACGACAGCGCGACCGCGCTTCACCTCGCGGAGTACCGCGTCGAGGGCATGCCTCGCGAGCGGTACGGCGTGGCGGCCTTGGTCGGCGGAGAGCGGCAGTGGATCACCTACAGCGATGTCGAGCACCTCGATGCGGACGAGATTTTCCCGCGGATCGGCGAAGCGTACGAGGGCGCCCATCCGGTCGTGAAGGGGCAGGTCGGGTCGGCAGCGGCCCGGCTTCTCCCGATGCGGACCCTGGTCGACTTCGGGACGATCTGGCTCTCGCACGCGGGCCCAAGCGACAACACTTAGATGTGAGCCACCCTCTGTCGCTAAAAGCAGCGCCCGGCGCATGGTCGGCGCTGCTTAGGTACTCCATCACATCGACCCATGCCTGGTGTTCCGCTCTGAAAGACCCAGATGGTTTTAGACATCCAGGAGGCAAGGGATGAAACGTGCCGTGGCGCTTGTCCTCACGGGTCTCGCCATCGTGCTCTGCGGCTGCGGGACGCAGGCGGCCAGCCGAGTGGTCGACCTGCAGAAGAGCAGTTACGGCGCTCTGGTGGACCAGGTGCCGGCGTGCGCCGCGTCGCAGCTGCGGGCGGTAGGAGAACCCCGTGTCGAAGCAACCGATGTGCGCGTGGACGTCGTCCTGACCAACGCGAGCGCCACAGAATGCGACCTCTACGGCTTGCCGAACGCCATGCAACACGCCGTCCGACTGGTCCGCACTGACGGTTCCCTCGTCAAGACGAAGGTCCTGGGCGTGGACACCACCGCCGTGCTGGTCGCGGACCCGCTCAAACCTCACGGCCTGAATGACGCCCATCTGACCATCAGCTGGAGCAACTGGTGCGAGGCGAATCCCGGTACGCTGCAGGTGCGCATCGCGTTGCCCTACCATCCAGGCGTCCTGACAGGTTCCTTCAACCGGCTCCGGGGCCGCGATTTCGTTCCCGCCTGCCTGCATCCGCGTGCTGCTTCCACGCTGCAGGTGTTGCAATGACGCCGCCGCGCTGGGTGCCGCCGGTCTGTCGCGTCCTTCACGCTGTCGCAGCTGAATGTTTGCGTCCTGAACGGTTCAGCTCCGCTCGCGGTGGTAGCGCCGCATCGCAGAGAGGAGCGTCTCGCCGTCCAAGGCCTCGACGCGCCTGCCCTCGGGCCGTACGGCGTCCATCGGCTCGCCGGCCAGGAGCGCGTTCAGCACCGCCTCCTCGATCGCCTGGCAGACAGCCTCATAGACGGGGTCGAAGAGTTCGTCGTTCAGGCTATCGAACTTCAGGAGATCCCCGGACCGCTGCGGCAGATCCGAAGGATTCGCGGTCGAGAAGGCGAGGAAGAGATCGCCCGAGCTGTTGCCGCCGGAACTTCCCGTCCGCGCGATGCCGAGCGCGGCCCGCCGCGCGACGCGCCGCAGCTGATGCGGCAGCATCGGCAGGTCGGTCGCGACGACGCCGATCACGGACCCCCGCTCCGCCTCTTCGCTCCGTGAAGCCAGGATCCGCCCCACCGGCACGCCGCAGACCGTGAGGAGGTCCGGCCGGCCGAAGTTCGCCTGCACGAACGCTCCCACTGTTCCCTGGACACCGCCGGTGCTGACGACCCGCGACGAGGTGCCCGAACCGCCCTTGAAGCCGTAGCAGATCATGCCGGTGCCGCCGCCGACGCTGCCCTCCTGGACCTCCTCTCCGGCGGCCTGGTCGATGGCGGCCAGCGCGTCCTCCTCGCTGACGTGCTGCCCCAGCACGTCGCTCAGCACGCCGTCGTAGGTCTCGGCCACCACGGGCATCGCCCAGAGGTGGTCGGCCGTGAAGGCGTCCGCGTAGGTGCGTACGAGCCAGCGCACGGCGGCATGGTGCACGATGCCCACCGAGTGCGTGTTGGTGAGGCAGACGGGGCCGACGAAGTAGCCCCCGTCTTCCACCCAGTGGAGCCCCGTCATCTCGCCGTTGCCGTTGAGGCTGAAACTCCCCGCCCAGGCCGGCCGCAGGGGACCGTGCCGGCCGAAGGGCAGGATCGCGGTGACGCCCGTGCGTACGGCCGGCGCGGCATCCTCGCGCCGGATCGTGCGATAGCCCACCTGGACCCCCGCGACGTCGGTGATGGCGTTGTACCGTCCGGTCTCGCCCTGCAGCGGCAGGCCGAGCTCCCGGGCACGCCGCATGGCCAACTTGCAGACCCCCGCTTCTACAGGCGCTCCGCGATCAGGGCACAGAGCATGCGCATGGCCTTGCCGCGATGCGAGTGACTGGACTTCTCCTCGGGGCTCAGCTCCGCCGCGCTGCAACCGAGCTCCGGAACGTAGAACAGAGGATCGTAGCCGAAGCCGCCCTGGCCGCGCGGGCTCTCCAGGATCTCTCCCTGCCACGTGCCCATGGCGCTCCACTCCCGCTCCCCGTCCCAGAGCACCAGAGCCGCGCGGTAGCGGGCCTTCCTCGTGGTGGCATGCCGCAGCCGCTCGAGCAGGAGCTCATTGTTGCGCACATCGGTCGCGCCGGGACCGGAGAAGCGGGCGCTGTAGATGCCAGGCGCGCCGCCGAGCGCGTCCACCTCGATGCCCGAATCGTCGGCGAGCACGGGCATGTCCGTCATGCGGTGGCCGTGCACCGCCTTGAGGCGCGCGTTGTCGAGGAAGGTCCTGCCGGTCTCTTCCGGCATCTCGACGTCGTCCGGCAGAGCCAGGATGCGGATGCCGTAGGGCTCGGCGATCTCCGCCATCTCGCGCAGCTTGCCCTGGTTGCGCGTCGCGAGCACGATCTCACGCACGGCGCGTCACCCGCCCGAGACGCTCGCCCAGAGCCTCCGCCTGGGCGTCCAGAAGTTCTCTCGTGCCCGCCCGGGCCAGGCCCAGGAGGACATCGAACTGCTCCTGCCGCAGGGGCTCGTTCTCAGCGGTCGTTTGCAGCTCGACGAAGCTCCCTTCCGACGTCATCACGAAGTTCGCGTCGACATCCGCCCGCGCGTCCTCCTGGTAGCAGAGGTCGAGCACGGCCTCGCCACCGACGATGCCGGCGGACACGGCGGCGATCTGCCGCAGAAGCGGCCTGCCCACCGTGCGGTCGAGGTCCTGCAACCAGCAGAGCGCGTCGACGAGCGCCACCATCGCGCCGGTGATCGAGGCGGTGCGCGTGCCGCCGTCTGCCTGCAGCACGTCGCAGTCCACCCAGAGCGTCCTGTCGCCGATCGCCTTGAGGTCCAGCGCCTGGCGCAGCGATCGCCCGATCAGGCGCTGGATCTCGTGCGAGCGGCCGCTCGGACGCCCGCGCGTCACCTCGCGCGCCGTGCGCTGCGCCGTCGCGCGCGGCAGCATGGCGTACTCGGCCGTCAGCCAGCCGCCCATGCCGCGCCGCCAGACGGGCACCTTGTCCTCCACCGTCACTGTGCAGACGACCCGCGTCTGGCCCACGGAAATCAGGCATGAGCCCTCCGCCTGCGGCAGAAAGCCCCGCTCCATCGTCACCCTGCGCATCTCGCCGCCAGCCCGTCCGTCCGGTCGCAAAAGGTCGTCCGCCCCTCTCATGTTGCTCTTCCAGTCTAGCAAAAAGCCCCCCGGCGCCGCAGCGCCGGGGGGCTTTTTGAGGAGTCTCAGGCGGCCTTCTGCTCCGCCACGGCGGTCGGCTTGGCCAGGAGGTAGTAGACGATGCCCGTTACGATGAAGCTCACGAAGTAGGTGATGTCGCCGAACTGCGGGTAGTGGGTGGGGAACCACCCGACGTAGAGCGGGTACTGGTTCATGAACGGCACCGACACGAGGATGCCGATCAGGAACGCCCAGATGCCAGCCGAGAACGGCTTGCGGCGGTCGTAGAATTCGCCCGTCTCATACCGCCCGCGCGCCTTGAAGAGGTAGTCGACGACGACCACCGCGAGCCACGGCGCCACCCAGTAGCCGAGCAGGAAGAGGAAGCTCTGGTAGTGCGCCCAGTAGCCGTGCTGCCCGCCGAACCAGCTGACGATCGTGCCGAGGATGCCGACGATGACGGCGCCGAGCCAGCGCGGCATCGGGATGTCGATGACGAGAGAGGAGAGCGCGCCGGAGTAGATGTTCAGAACATTCGCGGTGATCGTGCCGAGCACGACGGCGATCATCGTGACGACGCCGAGCGAGTGCGGCAGGAGGTGCGTC
>JAJZIE010000121.1 GCA_021810725.1 Bacillota bacterium
CCCTGGCCTCCTTCACCTGGGCGTAGCGGGCCCACGGCAGGAGGTCCTTGGTCTCGGCCTCGAGGACGTCGTCGCCGGTGACGAGCGCCACCGGCACGCCGAAGGTGGCGGCCCAGTACGCGTTCAGCCCGAGTTCGCCCACCCGGCGTCCGGAGATCTGTGCCTCCTGCACCGTGAGGTTGTAGGTGTGCGCGAGCGTCGAGGGGCTGCCCGCCATGGCATGGTAGCCGGTGCAGAACATGAGGTCGAAGTCTTGCGTCAGCCCCTCCACCATGCTGCCCGGCTTGGGCGATCCGCTCAGGACGAGGGCGCGCGGGTCGATCTGGTCCAGGGGCAGGTTGCGCATGCCGTCGTGAGAGTCGTTGACCACCACCGTCGTCGCGCCGCCCTGGAACGCGCCCTCGATCGCCGCGTTCACCTCGGCCGCCATGAGCCGGCGCGCCAGTTCGTAGTCATGTTCGCCAGGATTGGTCATCACCCAGCCGGTGACGCCAGCGGTTCCCTCCATGTCGGTCGAGATGTACACCTGCATCCTATCGACTCCCCTCCAGTCCCCTTTGCGACTCTAGACCAGCACCTTGAGACGGAACTGGGAGCGGACCTCGCCCACCTCGCGCCCGGCGAAGTTGCGCTGCGTCCCGCCGCGCCAGTTCCTGAGCTCCTGGACCTCGGCATCGTCGAGGAAGCCCGCCTGGCGCAGGGACTCCACGAGCGCGGGCGAGACACCGCGGGACTGCCCGTCGTCCAGCTTGATCGCGAGGCCCTGCCCGCGCCCCAGGTCTCCGACGCCGAACACTGCCTCCGCGCCCGTCTTCGCGACCAGTCTTCCCCGACCGACCCGCATGATGTCGACGCCGACACGGTTGCGGCCGGCGATGAGGTACGGGTGCTCCATCATGGCGTCGCGCACGCGGCTCGCCGCGTCGCGGAGCTCCGGCCTCAGGTCCCTGGGGTCCGCAAGGCGCGCATAGCCTGTGGCCATGGCCCTTAGCGGCACGCCGAAGACCGGGGCGCTGCACCCGTCGACGCCGATCGCGATCTCGCTCTCGTCGACCGAGCACATCTCCGCGACGATGCTGCGGATGAGCCGCTGGCCCGGCGCCTCGGGATCGAGATAGTGGCTCGTGTCGCCGCCCAGGATCTGCGCGACGCCCAGCATGGCGGCGTGCTTGCCGGAACAGTTGTTGTGGATCGACGTCGGTTCGAGGCCCTGCCTGCGCAGCTCCTCGAAGGACTCGGGGTCAGACGGCGGATGCGCTCCGCACTGCAGATCCTCGACGTCCTTGCCCACGAGGGAAAGCACGTGCCGGACCTGCTCGAGGTGCACGGGCTCCGCCGTGTGGCTGGCGGTTGCGATCGCGAGGTCGGCCGGGGTCATGCCATAGTGGTCGGCGGCGCCGCTCATCACCACCGCCATGGTCTGAAAAGGCTTGGCCGATGACCGCATGTAGATCCTGCGCTCGGGATCGCCGAGCGCCAGAAGCAGCTTCCCGCTGCGGTCGGCCACCGCGACGTGCCCGTAATGCTTGCTCTCCACCATCTGGCCGCGCAAGACTTCCACCATCAACTCAGCGTCCACTGGCTGAGACCTCCTCGGCAGCCTTGACAAGCGAGCGGAACAGCGCGCGCGCGGTCTCGTCCTCGCGCCACAGTCCCTCGGGGTGCCACTGCACGGCGATCCAGAAGGGGTGGCCCGGATCCTCGAACGCCTCGACGACACCGTCCGGCGCCAAGGCGCATACGACGGCCCCATCCGGCAGGCGTCGCACCGACTGGTGGTGGAACGAGTTGACGCGCAAGCTCTCGGACCCCACGAGGGCGCCAAGGCGCGACCCCACCGTCACCTTCACCGCATGGCTCTTGTGGCCGCGCGGTGCGCGCTGCACGTGCTGCAGAGCCTCAGGCATCTGGGTCGGCAGGTCCTGGTAGACGTCGCCGCCGAGCGCCACCGCCATCAGCTGGCAGCCGCGGCAGATGCCGAGGGCAGGTACCCGGGCCTGGTAAGCCGCGCGGCAGAGTTCCACCTCGAACGAGTCCCGGCGGGGGCTGACCTCGCCAAGGCCCGGCAGCGGCGCCTCGCCGAAATAGGCGGGGTCGAGGTCGACGCCGCCGGTGAAGAGCAGGCCATCGAGGCGCGAGAGCACTTCCTGCGCTGTCCCGGATCCGCCCGCCAGCAGCACCGGCACGCCGCCCGCGGCCTCGATCGCATCAAGGTAGGCGGCGTTCAGCTGGAACCGGTCCGACTGCTCGTCGACGCTGCATGTGATCCCGATCAGTGGCTTCATGGTCACCATCCTAGGTTGGAATGAACGGATGAGTCCCTAGCTGCGCGGACGGTAGACGCGGGGCAGGCGCGAACTCATGCCGGTGACGATCTCGTAGTTGATCGTGCCGATGAGACCCGCAAGTTCCTCCGCCGTCACCTCCCGGTCCTTCTGCCGCCCCATGAGGACGGCCTCGTCGCCGACCGATACGGGGAAGTCGCTGTCGACCGCCACCGTCGTCTGGTCCATGGAGATCCGCCCCGCCACGCGCCAGTGCATGCCGCCGATCAACACCCGGGCGCGGCCGGAGAAGTTGCGGCGGTAGCCGTCCGCGTAGCCGATGCCGAGCGTGGCGATCTGGATGTCCCGATCGGCCACGTAGGTCTGGCCGTAGCCCACGGGCGTGCCTTTGGGTACGCGCTTGACGAAATTGACATGCGCGTGCAGCGACATCACCGGCTGCAATCCCTTGGGCGGCGGACTTGTGCCATCCGGGTTGAGACCATACATCGCAATGCCGGTGCGCACAAGGTTCGTTCCGGCCGCATCGTATTGGCCAAGCGTGCCAGCCGAATTGAGGATGTGTCGCCAGGGTGGCAGCAGTGACGCCTTTTCGAGCCGACCAAGAGCCGCCTGAAAGAGTCCGATCTGCCTCTGCGTGAAGGCGTCGTCCTGACCGGCGGAGGACAGATGAGAGAACACGCCTTCGAAGCGCAGGTGGTCGCTCGCGGCGACGCGACGCGCGAGCTCCACGGCGTCCTGCGGCCTCGCCCCGATCCGGCCCATGCCGGTGTCGAGCTTGAGATGCACGCCCAAGGTCTTGCCCGCCCGCGCAGCGATGTGGCTGGCCTGCTCGATCGCGATCGGATCGGACACGGTGACGCTGACGTTGTGCCTTGCGCATGTCTCGTACTCGTCCGGCCGCAGGTGGCCGAGGATCAGCATCGGCGCGACGATGCCGGCATGGCGTATCTCCTCTGCCTCCATCTGGGTCGCGACGCCGAGCCACTGCGCCCCGGCCTGCAAGGCGACCTGCGCGACCGGTACCGCCCCGTGCCCGTAGGCGTTCGCCTTGACGACCGCCATCAGCTTGCGCTGGCCCGCCGCCCGGCCAAGCAGTTCAACGTTCATCGCGAGGCGCCGCAGATCCACCTCGATGAAGGCGCTACGCATCGGCGCGCCCTCCAAAAGCCGCCGGCAGGAGGTCGGCGATCTCGCTGGCGAGGCCACCGCGGCTGAGCCGCTCCCGCAGCGTAGCGCCGGCCTTGGCGTGCGCCAGGGCGGCGCGCTCCGCCGCCGGCCTGGCCGCGAAGCCCTGGGCGAGCTGCGCCCCCAGGGCGCCGCTGAGGACGTCGCCGGTGCCGCCCGTCGCAAGTTCCGGGCCGCCCCGGTCGACGATCCCGACGGGGCCGTGCGGCGCGGCGACGAATGTGGGATGACCCTTGAGCAGCACGACGGCACCGCTCCTTTCGGCGATCTCGCACGCTGCCTGAAGACGCGAAGGAGCATCGTCGGCGACGGCTCGCCCGAGCAGGCGACCCGCCTCGCCGGCGTGCGGCGTAAGGACGGTGGGCCCTGGCCGTCGGCGCAGGACGTCGAGCCGCCCCTGGATGGGCCGCAGCCCGGCGGCGTCGATCAGAAGAGGACGGTGCAGTCCGAGGTAGAGTCGCAGCCAGTGGTCGAACCCCTGCGCATCCATCCGGCCAAGGCCTGGTCCGATCACGATCGACGTCGCGTCGCGGAACGTCTCCGGGCTTAGGACGGACGGGTCGATCACGCCGCCCCTCGCCTGCAGTCGCCGTTCGATCACTTCGGGCAACGCCGCCGCGTGCGCCAGCACCTCGGCGACCGACGCGAGCACGGTGAGGCCGCTGCCGCCGCGCAGGGCTCCGCGTGCGGCGAGCCAGGCGGCGCCCGGGTACTGCGCGCAGCCGGCGACGATGACCGTGCGCCCGTAGGCGCCCTTGCCGGCCGTCGGCGCTATCGCCGGCGCCGCGAACTCCTCGACCCGTTCCAGCCGGCCGTGCTCGAGCCACTGCGGCAGGAGTCCCAGCGGCTCAAGCAGGATCTCGCCGCAGTACGCCCTGCCCGGCCAGAAGAGATGGCCCGGCTTCAGCGCGCCGAGGGCGACCGTGCAGGTCGCCCGGACCGCGGTTCCCGCAATGGCTCCCGTGTCTCCCAGAACGCCGGAGGGCAGGTCGGCCGACACCACGGGAATCCCGACCGCCTCGAGATAGCGCACCGCCCTCAAGGCATTGCCGGCGACCTCTCCGCGCAGGGAGGTGCCGAAGATGGCGTCGATGGCGCCATCGAACCGTCCAGGCGGCCAGCCGTCCGCCTCGATCCACAGGACCCCGGAAGCATCTTGGAGTCTTTGCCACTGCAGTTTGGCCGCTCCGCGCAGCCGGCCGGGATCCCCGATGAGCCAGACGTGCACCTCGGCGCCTCTCGCGAGCAGGTGGCGCGCGGCGGTCAGACCGTCGCCGCCGTTCTGGCCGGGACCGGCCACGACCAGCACGCGGGGCCGCGGCGGCAGGCGGCGCAGGAGTTCAAGCGCGATCGCATGTCCCGCAGTTTCCATCAGGATCTCGCTGCCGAGCCCGTGTTTTGCGGCCACGTCCTCCGCGGCGCGCATCTCGTCTGCCGTCAATACCTTCACGACTCGATCACCACCATCGCCACTGCATACTCCCGCTCGTGCGTCAGGCTGACGTGCCAGCGCGTCGCGCCCAAGCTCCATGCGGCCTCGAGCAGCCCGCCCCTCAGTTCCAGGCGCGGAGGGCCGCCTCGGCCGCCGAGCACGACGGCATCGCGCCAGCGCGTTCGCCCGGCGGCTCCGCCGACCGCCTTGCGCGCGGCCTCCTTGGCGGCGAAACGTGCCGCCAGAGACCGAAGGTCGCCCTGGCCCGCCAGAGCGTCGATCTCCTCCGGCGCGAAGAGGCGCTCGCGCAGGCCGGGGTGGCGCGCAAAGGCCAGTCCCAGGCGTTCGATCGCCACCACGTCCACGCCGATGCCGACGATCAACTCCGCGCCTCCCCGCCGGGATAGCTCCACCAAGGACGGGCGTTCCAATCGGCCTGCTTCGGGGAGCCTGGCCCAGGCACCTGCCGCAAGGGTCGACGATTGTCGCTGCAGGTGTAAGGCGTTACAATGGTGACAAATGAATGCTCATTCAGTCGCGAACGCCTCCCTTGTCTGGAAGACTGCCCGCCACGAAAAAACGGGCTGGGTCTCGGCGTCGTGCGCCTTTCCCCAGACGCCGCTCGACCTCTTGCCGCAGGCGCACGCGCTCGGCATGCCGTACGTCTTCTGGCAGAGCGCCGATCGGCGGATGAGCCTGCTCGCGGTCGGTGAACTCACGCGCCTGCGGGCGGCAGGGCCTTACCGGCTGCAGGCCATCGCCGAGGCTGCCCAAAGCATCTCGGCGCCCGTGCTGCTCGGCGCCTTCTCGTTCTCCGGGAAAGGGCCGCTGACACCGCCGTTCCGGCCGTTCGCGCCGGCAGATTTCATGGTACCTCAGTTGCTCTTCGAAGAGCGCGACGGGGGCGTCTTCCTGCGCCTTCTGGGGCGGGAGGCCGCGCAGGGCCCGGCGGCCACGGATGTGCTCGAGTCCTTGCTCGCGGCGGCGCCCGTCGCTGCTCAGCCCGGCCGCCTGCGCTTTTTCGATCCTCCGGGCAGCCGAGCCGTCTGGACCGACGAGGTGCAAAGGGCCACGGCGGCCATCCGCGGCGGCAGCCTCGAAAAGGTGGTGCTGGCGCGCACGAGCCTCGCGCTCTCGACGGCGCCGATCGACGTGCCGCGGGTCGTCGCGGCCTTGTCGCGCCGCGAGAAGGACTGCAAGATCTTTGCGGTCCACCGAGCCGGCCGCACCTTCCTCGGCGCCACGCCCGAAAGCCTGGTGCGGATCGCCCGGGGCATCGCCGAGGTGCCTTGCGTCGCCGGCTCCGCGCCGCGGGGCCAAACGCCGGACGAGGACCGCCGGATCGGCGAGGGACTCCTCTCGAGCGCCAAGAACCGCTCTGAGCACGCCTTCGTCGTGCGAGCCGTCGAGTCGACGCTGCGCGGGCGGGGGATCGAGCCCGAAGTGGAAGCGCCCGCGCCAGGGCTGCTCAAGCTGCAAAGCGTCCAGCACCTCTTCACGCCGGTGCGCGCTCGCCTTCCCGAAGGCGAAAGCATCTTCACGCTCGCCGCCGCCCTGCACCCGACACCCGCCATGGGCGGCACGCCGCGCGCGCAGGCGGAGGCCTGGATCTCCGACCACGAGCCGACCCCGCGCGGCCTCTTCAGCGGCGGCGTCGGCTACTGGCGCGAGGACGGGCAAGGCGAGTTCGACGTCGCCATCCGCTGCGGACTCGTGCGCGGGCGCACGGCCACGCTCTGGGCGGGCTGCGGCATCGTGGAGGATTCGGACCCCGACGAGGAACTGCGCGAGACCGTGCTCAAGTTTCGCCCGATGCGGGCGGCTCTCGGTGAGGCGATGAGGCCATGAACCAGTATCTCCCGCTGCTGCAGCTGGTCGCGGCGATGCGCGATGCCGGACTCCGCGACGTCGTGCTGAGCCCTGGCTCGCGGTCGACGCCGCTGGCGCTTGCCTTCGCGGAGTTCCCGGAGATCAGGCGCCACGTGCTCCTCGACGAGCGCGCCGCAGCGTACTTCGGCCTCGGCATCGGCATCTCGGGCGGCATGCCCGCCGCTCTCGTCTGCACGTCCGGCACCGCGGCCGCCAACTATCTGCCCGCGGTGGTGGAGGCCCGCCACGGTCATGCGCCGCTGATCGTCCTGACGGCGGACAGGCCGCGCGAGCTGCGCGACGTCGGAGCGAACCAAACCATCGACCAGACCAGGATCTACGGTACGAACGTCAAGTGGTTCCTCGAGCTCCCGACCGACGGCGACGATGAGGAGTTCC
>JAJZIE010000122.1 GCA_021810725.1 Bacillota bacterium
CGACGGCGCGGGGCTTGTGGGGGCTCGGCAACGCCCTCTTCACGTCGACGGCCCTCGTCATCATCGTGGGTCTTTCCACGGGAGGCACCGCGCGGGCGATCACGCTCTACGAGGCCGCGCTCGGCCTCGGCATCTCCGCGGGGCCGCTGCTCGGCGGACTGCTCGGCAGCTTCAGCTGGCGTTTTCCCTTCTTCGGCACGGCCACGCTCATGCTCCTGGCCCTGCTCGCGACCTATTTCACCGTGCACGAGCCGGAGCGCAAGGAGAAGCCCCGCACCGCCCGCGACATCTTCCAGGCGCTCGGGCACCGCGACGTCCTGACGAACGCGCTCGCTGGGCTCGGCTACTCCTACGCCTTTTTCACCATCCTCACCTACTCGCCGATCTACCTGAACCTCCCGCCGCTCGATCTGGGCTTCACCTATTTCGGCTGGGGCATCCTGGTCGCGCTGAGTTCCGTCGTCATCGTCAACTACCTGCGCCCGCGCGTCGGACCGCTACGGCTCCTGCAGGTCAACATCCTGATCTTCGCGGTGCTCATGCTCGCGCTCGCGCTGGTGCGCGGCGTATTGCCGGTCTTGGTGCTGATCGTGGTCTCAGGGCTCTTCTGCGGCATCGCCAATGCGCTCTTCACGACGCTGGCCATTGAGGTATCGCCGTTCAGCCGCTCGATCTCATCCGGCACCTACAACTTCCTGCGCTGGGCAGGCGCCGCCGTGGCGCCGGTGCTCTCGGGCTTCCTGGCACAGTCCGTATCGCCGCAACTGCCCTTCACCATCGCGGCCGTGATCCTTGTCGCGGCGACGGTCCTCCTGACGGTGCGCCAGCGCGGCCTGGCGCAGGCTCTGGCGGCGGAGGAGGCCGTGTACGAAGGGGCGACGTCGGACTGAAGGCTGCGCAAGCGGCTACCGCCTCTAGGCCGGCCGCCGCATCTCGATGAACTCCCAGTCGCGCCCGAGCAGGTGGCGCATCTGCCGCCCGACCTCCCGGAAGCCAAGGCGCTCATAGACCTTGATGGCGCGCTGGTTGAACGCGGCGACGTAGAGCTTGAACGTCGCCGGCCGGAAGGTCTCCCGGCCGAAGGTGAGCCCAGCGTCGACGAACGCCGGGCCAAGTCCCCGCCCCGTGTCCTGCGGCCGGAGTCCGAGCCCCACCTCAAGCGCGCCCGCCTCGAGGTGGAACTCGAGGAAGCCGCGCAGGATTCCCTCGTCGTCATGGACCGCGAAGAGGCGGCCTTGCCGGTATTCCTCGCTCAGCAGGAGCGCGGCGTCTTCGGGATCGGATGCCGCGTCGTAGAAGTCATAGGGCTCGGGGTACCGCCAGGAGAGGATCTGGCGGGCGTCCTCGAGCGACAGCGGGCTGAAGCGGAACATGCGCGGCGCGTCCTCCTCCGGGCGTCGGCTACTTCGCGTAGGTCTTGAGCTTCGCGAGGTCCTGCTGCAGGGTCTGCTCGTCCTGTCCGAGCTTGGCCCAGTTGCCTGCCTGCATGTCGGCCTGCACCTGGGCATTTGCCTGCACGATGGCCTGGATAAGCGCGCTCAGACCGCTCTTCGTCGGCGCCTTGCCGCCGGTGGCGGGCGGTGTCGCGCCCGAGGTGTTGGTCGAGAGCTGGGGGAACAGTTGCGCCAGGGCGCCGTCCAGGGTCGGGTCCATCACCACCTGGTTGTTGTACGCCACGATGACCTCGCGCAGCTCGGGCATGGCGTTCGTCGAGGCTTCGAGATAGAGCGGTTCCACCGCAAGCATGCCGCCGGCGACGGGCAGCATCAGCAGATCGCCGCGGATCACCTGCGAGCCGTGCTGGTCCCAGAGCGTGATCGATGAGGAGATCTGCGGATTCTGGCTGATCTCCGTCTCGACCTGCATCGGTCCGGGAACGAGCGAGCCGCTGGCGAGCTGGTAGAGGACGAGATGCCCATAGGCCGCGCCGTCCTCCTCCGCCGCGAGCCAGCCCACCATGTTCGGGCGCGAAGGTGGCACGAAGGGCAGGATGCGCATGTACTGAAGCTGCTGCTGGCCCGGCAGGCGGGCCACGATCTGCTCGGACGGCATCGGCTGGGGCGTGCCGGAATTCTGGTAGATCTCCTGCGGCAGCGACCAGTTGTCGTTGCCGGCGTAGAAGGTGTCGAGGTTAGAGACGTGATAGCGCCCCAGGACCGCGGCCTGTGTGCGGAAGAGTCCGTCCGGGTACTGCAGGTGGGCACGGATGTCCTTGGGCATCTGGGAGAGCGGCTGGATCAGGCCCGGGAAGATGCTCGACCATGCGTCGCGGATCGGATCCCGGCCGATCGCGTAGAGATGCACCGCGCCGGTCCCCGCGTCGACCGTCACCTTGACCGAGTTGCGCAGGTAGTCGACATTCCCCGCCACCGTCCGGAAGTGTTCCGCCTCCGGCATGGCGGCCGTCGAGGTATAGCCGTCGAGCAGCCAGACAAGCCGGCCGTTCTTACGGATCACGAGGTTCGCCTTGGGATCGAGGGTGAGCCACGGAGCCACCTTGTGCACCCGCGTGAAGATCTGGCGATCCATCAGGTAGAGCGAGTTCCCCGTCGTCTGGCCCTGCCACAGGTAGCCGAGGCCCTGCGAGAGGGCGATCACGAGGCGCCAGCGGTCGAAGGGAATGCCTGGCCCATGGTAGTTCGAGAGGGCGCTCGAGCTGCCTGTCGGGTAGTCGAACTCGCCGAGCGCGTTCGGCGCGATCACGGGACTGCTGGTCGCCTCGCCGTAGTAGATGCGCGGCTGCACGATGCGCGTGCCAGGCAGGCGGTCCTGGACCGGCATGTTCTCGATCAGGAGCTTCGGCAGGCCCTCCTGGTCGAACTGCGTCACGCCGGCGGCGATCACGCCGTAGCCGTGCGTGTACTGCAGCAGGCTCTGCTGCGTTCCGGCGCGCGAGTAGCTTTCGTTCAGCTCGCGCGCCCCGAGGATGACCTCCATCGGCTGGCCGTGCACGTCGTAGCGGTCCACCGTGACGTCGCTGAACGGAAAGGCGAAGTACTGGCGAAAGGTCTGAAGTTGCGAGAGCACCTGCTGGAAGGCATGGGGGTCCGCGAGGCGCACGTTCTGCAGCGTCGCCTTATCGCGGCTGAGGCCCTGCGCGGTGATCGTCGCGTTGCCCGGATACGATACGGCGGACACCTTGGCAAGTCCGAACGCCTGCCGGGTCGCCTGGATCGTGGCGGCCATGTACGGTCGCTCCCAGGTCTGCTGGGCGCGGCTGAGGGCGTTGCCGACCGTCAGGGCGCCGACGCCGTACGCGAGCACCCAAACCCCCAGACCGGCCCCGAGCAGATATCCGGCGTAGCGCGCGCCGCGCACAGCCCGGCGGGGCATGAGGAGCAGGGTGAGGCCCGCGAGCGCGAGCACGACGGCCAGGAAGGCTTGGAGCGGCAGGACGACATGGACGGCGTAGTAGCCGGCGCCCGCGACGATGACCTGCCCCGTCGACTGGTTGCGGACGCTATCCTGGGTAAGGAGCGCGTAGCGGCCCAGCCATACGCCCACCGCCGCCAGCGCGAGGAGCCCGGCGACCGGCCAGCGCGTGGCACGCAGGTAATCCTCGAGCGGGAAGCGCCTGGCGAACGTCGCGAGGAGCCTCAGCGCGAGCATGAAGAAGAGGATCGTGGCGAGGAGCCCGGCCAGGGCCTCGAGCGCCGGCAGCCGAAAGACGTAGAAGCCTGCGTCGATATGCATGATCGGGTCGCGCCAGCCGAAGCTGCCGCCGTGCAGTGCGAGCAGGTAGGTGCGCCAGTCGGAGGCCAGCGCATCGCCCGCGACGACGCCCGTAAGGGCGGCCCCGACCCATGCGACAGGACGCGACAGGAGCCATGTCGCCTCGCCGCGCATGTGGAAGAAGCGGTCCAGGGGCGGCTGGAGGTTGAGCCATGGCTGGCCGCGGCCGAGCAGCGACCGCTGCAGCGGCCGCACGGCAAAAAACGTCATCAGCCCGACTGCGACAAAACCGCCAAGAAACCAAAGTACGGGGACGCCCGCCAGCACCCAGAAGACCTGCGCCGCGTGCACGGTGCCGTACCAGAGGAGCTGCAGGCCGAGACCCGCGGCGTAACGCACCAGTATGTAGAGCGCGATGATCAGGGCGACGAGCCAAATTCTAAGTCTCAGCGACAAGGCGGCCCCTCCTTACTCCTGGCGGGGCCGCGGCAGATGCTGCCCGAGCCATGCCTCGGTGGCGTCGGGATCGCTGCAGACAAGAAAGACCTCCTGCACCGATCCCGTGTGCAGCAGCAGCTTGAACCCGGCTTCGGTGCGGTACTGCACCGTGCAGTAGAGACCGCGGGCGGGCCCCTTCCCCGCCTTGATTCTGCCGGGGATGACGCGGGTCACGCCTGGTGCCTTCGCGATCTCCTCGAGCAGGCCCTTGCCCTGCCCGAGGATGCTGTGCTCCTTTTTGAGCTTCTGCTGCCGGAGACCCATCGCGTCAGCCTTGGCGCGGGAGGCGGCGGATGGCGACCTCCAGGATCGACGCCGGCTCAAGCGGACGGCTGCGCTCGCCGGTGGCCGGGTTGACCCCGACCGGCCCCTGCGCGATCTCCGTGACCACATCCATGCCTTCGCTGACGCGACCGAACTGGGTGTAGTTCGGCGTGCGGTCGAGCTGCACGGCCGACGGGCCGGTGCAGACGAAGAACTGGCTGCCGTTCGTGTTCGGCCCCGCATTCGCCATGGCCACGATACCGGGCTCGTACGAATACGGCGGTGGCAGCTCGTCGGGCCAGCGGTAGCCGGGACCGCCGGTGCCGCGGTTGGTGGGGTCGCCGGTCTGGATCACGAAGGGCGCGATCACGCGGAAGAACTCGTTGCCCGCGAAGTAGCCGTGTTCGGCCAGGAAGATGAAGTTGTTCACGGCCCGCGGAGACTCCTGCGCGAACAGTTGCACCGTAAAAGAACCCTTGGTGGTCTCGAAGACCGCCTCGTAATCGGTGGCGGGATCGAGGGCGTTCTCAGGCGGCGCGCTCCAGCGCATCGGCTCGCTCATCGGACCGCTCGCCCGCGGCTCAGGGGCTTGGACATGGACGATTCTCCTTCCAGAGCTGTCGGGATCGGCGGACGGTGCCAGGGGCCCGTTCCGTCCGTCCTGCTCGTTCACGCTCAAACATGAACGATGCCAGGTTCCGCGTCCAGGAGGCGGGTCTCACTCCGGTCGCAGGGCCAGAGTTTTCCTCTCCGCAGGCACTCGTGGCTTGCGGCAGCGGACGCACCTCGCGTGCCGCGTCCAGGACCTCCTCGCCCGCCGGGCAGACGGACGCCTTGGCGGCACGACCATTATAGCCCGACAGCCAAAGGAAGATCATGGGCCGGCAGCGTGTCTGGTGCGTGGGGATCGACGGACGCGGCAAGGGGCGAGCCTCCGGGCTCGCCCCTTGCGCGGTCCCGCGACTAGTCCGCTTCGCCGGACGCCGTCGCGATCGACGCGCCCTGGCCGGTTTCGCGGCCGTAGACGAACCATGCGGCCGCCGCCAGGAGACCGACGAACCACACGCCGGCGTTGAAGAGGAAGTACTGGCCGGGGTGGTGCGCCTGCATGTTGCCTGTGAGGTAGATGGCCGGGATGTAGAGACCGATCGACAGGAACCGGGTGACGGCCGTCCAGGTGCCGCGCAGCTCGGTCGGCCAGACCTCCGGCTTGACGGTGTCCTCGGTGAGGTAGCAGATCGAGTTGGCGATCGCGAGCAGCACCAGCAGGATCCAGAACAGCGGCATGTTGTGCAGCCACGTGTTGGTGGTGGCGCCGATGATGACGGTGAAGATGAACGTGAACAGGAAGCTCCAGAACAGCATGTGCCTGCGCGACCAGCGGTCGGCGAAGAGGCCGAGGAAGCCCCCGACGAAGCCCACGCCCTCGAACACCGCGAGGATCGTCGGCTGCAGATGCGGGAAGTAGTAGTAGCCGAACACGTAGGCGACGAGACCGAAGCCGATGGTGTTGGCGGCCGCGACGATGGTCATGACGATGACGCGGAACGGGATCGACGTCTGCCGTACGGCGGCCGCCGACTTAGGCGGCGCCGGCTCGGGCGCCATGGCGGCCTGCCAGTCCTCGCCCCAGTACGCCTGGATCTGCTGCATCGCCTTCTCGTGCTGGCCGCGCTTCTCGAGCCAGAGCACGGATTCCGGCATGGAGGCCCGGGCGAACACCAGGATGATGACGACGATCACGACGGCGACCGCGACGACGCCGCGCTGGAAGGCGATGGCCGACGCTGCGCTCGAGAAGGCCAGCACGGCGAGGATGAACCCGCCCAGGTTGATGGCGTTGATCTCCATCATCATCGCCTTGCCGCGGTGGCGCCGCGGCATCAGCTCGTGGCTCGCGACCATGATGGAGTTCATCTCGCCGCCGCCCGCCATCAGCATCAGGGCCAGCGAGATCAGGAGCAGCACGTAGGATGAGCTGAAGTAGAGCAGGATGCCGCCCACGGCGTAGAAGGCCAGGGTGATGTAGAGCGTGACCTTGCGGCCGAGCCGGTCGGAGACCGGGCCGGCGATGGCGATGCCGATGATCAGCCAGATCGGCGCCCACGCGAGCAGCAGTTCGCCGAGGGACTTCGGAATGGTCACCCAGTAGATCGCGATCGAGGCCAGCGAGAACACGTAGGACTCGAGCAGCAGCCCGAGTGCGAAGGAAATGAACATCCAGGTCGTGCGCCCGGTCCATCGGGCTTCTCCGACCCGTGAAACGTTGACCAAATCGCACCCTCCCTTCGGGATGACGGTCACGGGGCCTGTCTAGCACATCCCCCCTAGCCTTCCCCAGGTAAGCGCGGCGCGCACGGCCGCGACGGCGCCCTGACCACGGCCGTGCTGCTTCGCGGTCGAGTCTGGCGCCCCGGGGTAAAGTCGGAAAAGCAGTTCGAGCATTGGGCCAAAGTCCCTGCCAAGACACCGGTCATGCGACGCAGGTCCGGAAGGATGTCGCTGGCCACTCAGCCCAAGGCAAGGCTGCCCTCCATACATTCGTCGGCGGCCACGCAAAAGGCGCCCGCCGAAGGGATCGGCGGGCGCCCGACGCGTTGGCTCTCTAGTGCTTGGCCGAGGCCAGGCGCTTGCCGACGTCGTCCCAGTTGACGACGTTCCAGAAGGCGTCGACGTACGCCGCGCGCTTGTTCTGGTACTTGAGGTAGTAGGCGTGCTCCCAGACGCCGAGGACG
>JAJZIE010000123.1 GCA_021810725.1 Bacillota bacterium
CGACAGGCCGTCCACGACGCGGCGCATCACGTCTTCGTAGGAGTCCTCGCTGAAGAGCGCCATGGCCATCACGCCATACATCACGACGCGCGCCGGCAGGAGTCTACGCCGCTGCTCGCTGCGGCCGGTCGCGGCTATGGCGGCGTCCACGACCGCGGGCGGGTATACCCGGGTCAGCACACTGATGGAGATGTGATCGGAAAGACGCTCGCCGCTCTCCGGCTTGCGCCACCCCGCGCGCGGCATGTGACCACCTCATGGGAATGTCCTTGCACAGCGGAAGCGATACGCACCGTCCTGCCGATGATAGCCCTACAGCGGCGACGGTGCCTGGGCCATGGCGATCCATGACGCGTAGCCAATTGGGCTAGCGGAAAAGACAATCGGACCCTGCTCGGGCGAACTCGCGCGGACCATTCCCTCGCCCTCGAGCCGACTCAGGGCCTGGGTGAGGCGAGCCGCACCGGTCGACATGTCCCTGCCCAATGCAGCGCCCAGATCCTGCACACCCACAGGGCAGCGCACCAGGCAGAGCACCTTCAGCACTTCCGCGTCTTCCTTGGTCATGGTCAGCCACCCCTCTCATGCGGGCACCGCAAGCCACGCGCCGATGTGGCATTTCAGTCCCGGTCCGCGTCAAGCGGGCCAGCTTCCCCGCCGGCGGCGTGGGAAGCCAGCCCGCCTGGTCGGCGCGTCAAAGCACCTGCGCAACGTCCGCCTCGCCCGACTTGATCACGTATTCGCCGATGCCGACGATGTCGTCCACCAGGTCGACAAAGTCCGATGTCTCTCGGGCGCCCCAGATCTTCCCGGCCGTGGCGCAGACGTGGATGCGAACCTGGCCATCCTTGCGCAGATTCCGCAGCATGTCGAAGGGGTCCGGGATGGAATTGCGCCGCAGGCCGTCCTCCATCGCGGAACGCAGCTGGGGATAGTCGTAGACGGCCTGGTCGCTGCCGACGACGTCCTTGCGGAACGCCCGGGCGCCGCCCAGGAGCAGGTAGACATCCACCTCCATGTCGAGCGCGACCGCGCCTCCGATCACCGTGGACGCTACGATAAGCTTCTCGATGCTGCCGCTCGCGAGGCCGATGACCATCTTCGACATTTCGGTACCTCCCTATTTTCATCCTCGGCCTCTGGCCGAGGCGGATCCGCACCGTCCGGCGTGCCGGCGGCGGCCCGCACTCCCCCTAGGGCTCGTAGCCCCGGATCAGGTAGTCGGAGATGTCGTCGAAGCGCATCCGACCGTTCGCGGCCTTCTGCAGATTGACGTAGCAGAGTGGACACATCGTGACGCCACGCTCCGCCACGGCCTGCAGTTCCGTCACGCGCCGCTCGGCCTGCTCGGCGGCCTTCTCCGGGAAGAGCGACTCCACGGGCCCGCCGCAGCACCACGTCATGGTGCCGGCGTGCAGGGGCTCCTGCAGTGTCAAGCCCAGCCCCTCGAGCAGTTGCCGCGGCTCGCGGAGCACGCCTTCGTAGCGGGCGAAGACGCAGGAGTCGTGGATCGCCACATCGCCCTCGAGCTGGCGCGACGGGACCATCTCGAGCTCCGACAACACCTCAAGGTAGTTGCGGACCGCGAGGTCGTAGCCATCGATCAGGGTCGGGTAGACAGACCTCAGCATGTTCGTGGTGTGGGGGTCGATCGTGACGACCTCCTTGACGCCGTGCTTCTTCAGCGTGGTGTAGACCTTTTGCGCATGCTCGCGCAGGGTCTCGTCGGCGCCGAGGTCGTAGGCGAGCGCACCGGAGTAGAGATCGTCCTCGTAGAGCGCGCCGAACTCAACGCCGGCGCGCTTCAGGAGCAGTGCGACATTGCGCGGGATGCGGTCGTAGGTCTCGAGTTGCTCGCGCGTCGGGTGGGCCATGAAGCCCGACACGTTGACGAGCTTGTTGACCTGCCGGCCGATGCCGGTGAACCCCGAGAGCCAGGACTCGGCGAGCCTCGACTCGGCCTTGACGAGTTCCTCGATGTAGGGGATCAGCTGATACATCAGGCCGGTGTAGAGCACCCGCTCGCCACCGCGCGGCAGATCGAGTCCGCGGGTCCAGCGGATGGCGCTCTCGGTGGGGATGGGCAGCACCGATCGGCGCAGGCGGAGATTGTCCGCCAGGATGCCTATGGTGTCACCGGTGGGCAAGGGCATCTAAGCCGCCTCCTCAGATCCTGAACGCCTTGCGGTCGAAGTAATGCCGCAGGGAGCGGACATTCTCGGTGATATGGACCCCCGCGGGGCAGTTCTCCTCGCAGAGCTTGCAGAGCAGGCAGGAAAAGACCGTCTCCTGCTCCTTCAGAACCTCCTCCTCCATGCCGAGGACCACGTAGCGGAATATCTCCCGTGGCAGGTGCTCGAGCCCCATCGGGCAGATCGCGGTGCAGACCCCGCAGTTCATGCACGCCGCGGCGTTGAACTGCTCGCTCTGGCGCACCTCGTCGATGAACGTCGGCCTCGCGACGGCCATCAGGCTCCCTTCCTTTCAAGCGCCCGGTAGGAGAACAGCCCGTCGTCGTCCGGGTCCGGGAGTTCCGTGACCCAGCCGTACTTGCGCATGTCCATGACCCAGTACATCGCCTCGTGGGTCGGGGCGCCGATCGCCTGCGCGATCTCGGGCACCGTCCTGGGTCCGTCCTCGAGCACCTTCAGGATCTCGTGGCGCCTCAGCGGGCCTTCACGGATGATCTCGCGCACGTCCCGATTTGCCGTCGCCATCTCAGACGACCTCCCTCGCCAGGCCCTCGATCATGGCCTTGATCTGGGCCTGCGTGTAGCCCTCCAGGTTGATCGCGCGCTCGGGGCACACCGGCGCGCAGCCGCCACAGCCCTTGCACGTCGCGGGGTCGATGACGGCGACGCGCCGTCCCTCGTGGCCCTCCTGCGGGCTGATGGCGTCGTAGGGACAGGTCGCGTAGCAGACGCCGCAGTCGGTGCAGAGCTGCGGATCGACGCTTGCCACCTGCGGGTCGAGCTCGGCCCTGCCCTGCTTGAGCATCGCCGCGCTCTGCGTCACGGCGGCAAGCCCTGAAGCTACGCTCTCGGACGCGTTCTTGGGGAACTGGCAGGCGCCGCAGATCGTGACGCCGTCCACGACCGTCTCGACCGGGCGGAGCTTGGGGTGGATCTCGTTGAAGAAGCCGTCGCGGCCCACAGGCAGCTTCAGTGCGCCGACGAGGGCGTCGTTCTCGCGCGGCACCATGCCGGTCACGAGGACGACCAGGTCCGCCGGGATCTCTACCTCCTTCTGGCCGGTCAGCTGGTCGCGGATCGTCACGACGAGGCGACCGTCGGCACCCTTGCGCACCGCGGGCGGCTCGTCTTCCGCGAACTTCAGATACGTCGAGCCCTTCTCGCGCGACTCCCGGTACATGAGCTCATAGCGGCCGTAGGTGCGCATGTCGCGGTAGAGGTGGAACTGGCGGGCGGAGGGGTCGCGGGTGTAGAGCTCGAGCGCGGAGTGGACGGCGGCCGAGCAGCAGAAGCGCGAGCAGTACTGGTGCGGTCCGTCGTCCCCCTGCCGGCTGCCGACGCAATAGATGTAGGCGACATCCTTGACCGGGCGGCCGTGATACTCAAGGGAGCCCTCCGCGGCGTCCAGCATCTTCTTGTACTCCGGCAAGGTCACGACGCCGTCGATGCCGTAGCCGTACTCGCCCTCCTCGGGCTGGTAGCTGTCGAAGCCGGTGGCGACGATGATGGAGCCCACGTGGATCTGCATGGTCATCGAGGACTTGCCGTGCGTCTTGATGTCGACCACGTAATCGCCGAACGAGCCGGCCTTGCGGACGACCTCGGCGGATGTGAAGAGGGCGATGTTCTCGCGCTGCCTGACCTTGGCCTCGAGTTGGCGGACCAGTTCGCGGCCCTCCTTGTCCCTCGGGTACATCGGACCGAAGTCCTTGACCCAGCCTCCCACCTCCGCCTCGCGCTCGACCACGACGACCGAAAGACCGATGTCGGCCAGCCCGATCGCGGCCCTGAGCCCAGCGATGCCGGCGCCGATCACGAGCGTCTTCGGCACCGTCTCGACGACAGTCGGCTCGAGCGGCCGCAGAAGCCTGGTGCGCGCTATGCCGGCCCGAACGAGACGCAGTGCCTTCTCGGTGGCTCCCTGGCGGTCGTCGGTGTGCGCCCACGAGCACTGCTCGCGCACATTGACCTGCGTGTACTGGAACGGGTTGAGGCCAGCGCGCTTCGCGACGCCGCGGAAGGTGAACGTGTGCAGCTTGGGCGAGCACGATGCCACGACGAGACCGTCGAGTCCGAGCTCCCGGATGTCGTCGTAGATCTCCTGCTGGGTTGCGTCGGAGCAGGTGAACATCGCCGTGCGGGCGACGACCACGTCCTCCTCGTCCTTGACGGCGTCGACCACCTTTTCCACGTCGACGTAGTCCGAGATGTTGCCGCCGCAGTGGCAGACGTAGACGCCGATCTTGCGCCTGTTCATACGCTGACCCTCGTCTCCTCGATGTAGGCCGCGGCCTGCGCCACGGCCGCGCCGGCGTGCAGGATCGACTCCGGGATGTCCTTGGCGCCGGATGCCGCCCCGGCCACGAAGACGCCGCGGATCGACGTCTCGCCCGGGCTCAGGTCCTCGTCGGTCTCCTCGACGTAGTAGTAGGCGTCGTGGCTGAGCTCGTCGCCCGCAAAGAGCCGACGGGTGTCGAGGTTCGGCTGCACGCCCACCGCCAGCACGACGAGATCGAACTCCTCCTCGCGCGCGCCTCCTCCGTCCTCGATGCTCTCGTAGCGGACAATGAGGTTGCCGTTCTGCAGCTCCCGGATTTCGGAGATGCGGCCCTTGATGAAGTTGACGCCCATGGCCTTCGACTGCACGTAGAACTCGTCGTAGCCCTTGCCGGCGGTCCTGACGTCGATCGTGAAGACGGTGACGTCGGCGGTCGGCAGGTTGCCCATGATCAGCTGGTTCTGCTTGATCGAGTACATGCAGCAGATCTTGGAGCAGAGCGGGTTGCCTACGGTCTCATCCCGGGATCCCGTGCACATCACGTAGGCGATGCGGTCCGGAATCCGGCCGTCGCCCGGGCGCAGCACCTTGTTGTAAGGCCTCGTCGGCGCGAGCAGCCGGTCCATCTGCATCCCCGTGATGACGTTCTTGAAGCGACCGTAGCCGTACTGGGGCTTGAGATCCGCCGGGAAGAGCTTGAAGCCTGTGGAGACGATCACCGTCCCCACCTCCGCCTCGATGGTCTCTGGCCGCATGTCGAGGTGGATGGCATCCGCGGGGCAGGTGTTCACGCATTCGTGGCACTCGGAGCAGACGCCGCAGTCGAGGCAGCGCCCGGCGCTGTAGTGTGCCTCGTCCTCCGTGAGGGGAGCTTCGAGCTCGTGGAAGTCCCTGGGCTCCGCCAGGGTCTCCTTGCCGGAGAGCAGCGGATCCTTGCGGCTGTGGCTCTTCTGCCGGCGCAGCACGTCCGCCGGTTCGACCTTTGGCATGCGGGCATCGAACGCGTCGGCCTCGAAGTCCTCGCCGCGCAGGTAGCGGTCGATCATGTACGCGGCGCGCCGACCCGATCCCACCGCCTGCGTGATCATCGTCGCGCCCATGACGACGTCACCGCACGCGAAGATGTAGGGAACGGAACTCTGCAGTGTCTGCTTGTCGGTCGCGACCGTCCGGTTGCGCTGCAGTCGCACCGTGCCGCCGAACGCCTCCGTGTCCGGGCCCATGCCGATCGCCACGATCACGGCGTCGCAGCTGAGTTCCCTGCGCACTGTCTCGTCGTACGCGGGGCTGAAGCGCCCAGCTTCGTCGAAGACCTGGGTGCAGCGCTTCAGCGCGATCCCGGCCACTCCGCCTTCGCCAAGCACCGAGGCGACGCCCCAGCCGTCGTGCAGCACGACGCCCTCCGCGATGGCCTCGTCGATCTCCCAGTCGAACGCCGGCATCTCCCGTCGCTGCTCCAGGCAGACCTGCTCCACCGTGGCGCCCAGCCGCCGCGCCGAGCGTGCTGCGTCGATCGCGACGTTACCGCCTCCGACCACGACTACGTGCTTGCCGCCAAGGCTGCCGGCACGACCCAGCTTCGTATCCTCGAGGAACCTGAGCGCAGGCACGACCCCCTGCAGGTCCTCGCCGGCGACGCCAAGGCGGCCGCTTCGCGGCGTCCCCGTCGCGACGAGCACAGCATCGAAGCCGGAGGCGTGCAGAGCCTCGAGGTCGTCGACGCGGTGACCGACCTCGATCTCGACGCCGATGTCCCGCAGGTTCTGGACGTCCTGCGCCACGACGTCGCCCGGCAGCCGGTAGGCCGGGATGGTGAGCGCGAGCGCGCCGCCCGGGACGGACGCGGCCTCGAACACCTTGACACCGTAGCCCATGAGCCTGAGCTGCCAGGCGGCCGTCAGCCCCGCGGGCCCGGAGCCGACGATGGCGATCCGCTTGCCCTGGTCCGCCTGGGGTTGCACGCCGAGCGGCCGTCCGGAAGCGTAATGCGTGTCCGCGATGAAGCGCTTGATGCGCCTGATCGGCACCGGCCCCTCGAGGCTGCCGCGCGAGCACTCTTCCTCGCAGGGCGCGAAGCAGGCGCGTCCGAGGCTGCCCACGAGCGGCGTCGTCTCGAGGATCAGGTTGAAGGCCTTTTCGTACTCGCCGCTGCGCGTGAGCGATACGTAGCCGTGCGCCTTGATGCCGGCCGGGCACGTGAACGTGCAGGGCGACGTCCCGGGCCGGTCGACGACCGCCTTCTTCGGCACGGCCTGCGGAAACGCGATGTACGCGGCCCGCCGCGCCACGAGATCGGAGTTGAACTGGTCCGGCACCGCGACCGTGCAGGCCATTTCACACTGCTGGCAGCCGGTGCACGCGTCCTCGTCCACGAAGCGCGGATTCTTGCGGATGGTGGCGTGGAAGCGCCCGCTCGGATCCCGCTCGATCTGCTCGACCTCGGCATAGGTCAGGACCTTGATGTTCGGGTGATGGATCGTCGCGGCCATCTTCGGCGTCGAGATGCAACTGGCGCAGTCCAGGGTGGGGAACACCTTGCTCAGCAGGATCATCTTCCCGCCGATCGAGGCCTCCTTCTCCACCACCAGCACCTTGTACCCCATGTCCCCCAGCTTGAGGGCCGACTCCATGCCGCCGATGCCGCTGCCGACCACGAGTGCGTCGTAGTCCATGGC
>JAJZIE010000124.1 GCA_021810725.1 Bacillota bacterium
CCGCCCTCGCGTCGGCCCTGAGCCGCCGCCCGGTGCGGGCCGACGTGGCGATGACCGGCGAGATCACCTTGCGCGGCAAGGTACTGCCGATCGGCGGTCTCAAGGAGAAGGCCTTGGCCGCGCACCGGCTCGGTGTGCGCACCCTGATCGTGCCGAAGGCGAACCAGCCGGACCTCGAGGAACTGCCGCCGAAGGTGCGGCACGCGATCCACTTCGTGCTGGTCGAGGGCATGGACGAGGTGCTCGCCACCGCCCTCAGGCCGAAGTCCCAGCACTGATGCGCCTGCGCTTTCTGCAATCCGCCATGGCGTTCGAGAGCTGGCCCGTGACAGGCATGCCCGAGGTGGCCCTGTTCGGGCGCTCGAACGCGGGCAAATCGAGCCTGATCAACGCCCTCGCCGGCCAGAAGGTGGCGCGCACGTCGCGCGATCCCGGACGCACGCGCACCTTGAACTTCTACGCGGGCGACGGCATCGTGCTCGTCGACCTGCCGGGCTACGGCTACGCCCGGATGTCGAAGGAGCAGCAGCGCCGCCAGACGGCCCTGCTCGAGCGCTACGCTCAGCGGCGCGAGGCCCTGTGCGCGGCGGTGCAGCTCGTGGACATCCGCCACCGCCCGAGCGAGCTCGACATCGCGTGGCACGAGCTTCTGCGGGCGCGCGGCGAGCCGCTCCTGCTGCTGCTCGGCAAGGCGGACCAGATCGGACGCGGCAGCTGGCGCAGCCGCGAGAAGGAGATCGTCGAGACGCTCGGCAGCGACGCGCCCGTGGTGTTCTGGTCGGCCAGGAGCCTCGAGGGCCGACAGGCGATCGAGGCCTTCCTCGCGGATGTCCGCGGCAAGGCATCGCTGGGCTAATTTACATAAAGGGAGTTGTCTCCCGCCCGGCGAAGTCGCAGGACATCTCAAAAGACTTGAGGTGCCTTGCCCTGATGGAGCTCAGCGATCGGGATCTCTTTTTGCTGCCCAGGCGTCCGCACGACCCGATGATCCTCGACTGGAGAGGTGACGCGGACGCCGAGAGCTACGGCAGGTCGCTCGCCGACGGCGCGTGGAACGAGATGTGGGACCGGCGGCGCCGGCAGGCCTTCTGGATCATGCTGGCGGACCGCGTCATCGGCGAGGTCGAGATCTTCGACATGCGCCGGGGCGAGCGCACCGCGGAGTTGCGCATCGGCATCGCGCAGCGGGGTGACCTCGGCCAGGGCTATGGCCGGCGGGCCTTGCGCCTCGTGCTCCGCTACGCCCGCGAGCATCTGCGCCTCAAGGAGGCGTACCTGCGCGTGGAGGAGCGCAACCAGCGCGCCGTCGCCTGCTACCGCGCCGTCGGGTTCAGGGCGGTCGGACGCCTCGCGGGCCGACGCTTCCCCCAGCCGGTGCTCCTCATGACCTGCGACCTAGGGGACGAACGGCTTCTCGAGCGCCTCGCGCGCGGGAGCGAGGTCGAGGGCGCCAGGCGGCCACTCGCCGGGGGCGATCTCCTCGTGCAGCAGCCGGAGGTCCTGGTCGTCGAGTAGCACGCTGTCCCGGAAAATGCCCTCCACTTTGGCGGCGGCCATGGCACGCAGGATGGCCGTCGCCGGCAGGGTTGGCGCGAGCGCCCGCAACTGGGGCAGCTCGCGCTTCGCGCTTTCGGCCGCGATCTGCCAGAGGCCCGCGTCGAGGCGGCGCAGGAGGGCCACGACCAGCAGCGGGTCCACCTTGAGCACCGAGCTGCGCGCGAACACGAGGCAGGTGGGGTACGGGCCAAGCTCGTCCGCGAGCGGCTGCGCCAGTTGCGCCTGACCCTTGGCCACGAGTGCGCTCGCGAGCGGCTCTGGAGCCAACAGAAAGCTGGTCGGATCTTCGCGGAAGGTCTCGACGCCTCCGGCCACCGCCTCGACCTTCGGCAGCTTCTCGAGCACGTTCCTGTAGCGGGCGATGACGATCGCGAGCGTGGCGAGGTCGGCGCCGGGCGCGACGTAGAGCGGTCCCTGGGTGAGATCCGTCCAGGAGAACACGCTCTCGCCGTGCCAGAGCAGGACCTGCGGCGAGGTGCGGCAGAGGCCGCCGACCACCGTGAATCCCTCCCTGGCGAGACGCGGCAGTTCGGGCGCCGGCGCGACGACGAAGGGTGCGGCGAGACCCTCGGGCCCGCCGCCCGCCAGAAGCGTCGCGGGCTCGCCGGTGCCGAGCAGCAAAGGCGCCAGGGCAAGCGGCGCCGCGAGGTTCCCGACGGGTACCGCCGGCGCCTTCGCCGCCGGCGGCGACCCGCCGCAGCCTGAGAGCAGCAGGGAGATGGCGACGAGGCCGCCGAGCGCGATGGCGGCTGGCCGCCTCATAGCGTGTTGAAGCTCTGGCGCCCGCCGCCCAGGAGGAGGAGCAGCAGGGAGTAGAGCAGACCGCCGCAGACGATCGCGGCCAGGGTCGAGATCCAGAGGGTGGCTCCAAGACGCATGGCGAGGTCCTCCAGCAGGCGCAGGCTGAGGAACAGGACGATGCCCGAGAGCAGAGGCGGCAGGAGCAGGCGGCGCAGGTTGGCCGCGAAGCCGGTGACGCGGCAGAGCGCGCGGTAGTTGAGCCAGAACGAGATGAACAGATCCACGGAGATGGCCAGGATCACCGCCCGGATGCCGAAGCCGGGCAGCACCGTGAGCGTGTAGACCATGACGAGGCGGATCGCCGAGCCGACGAGGCCGTTCGTCATCGCGAGGGCAGCGCGGCCGAGTCCGCGCAGGACCGCGGAGACGCTCGCCTCGAGGTAGACGAAGGGGGCCGCGAAGGCCAGCGGAATCAGGAGGTCCCCGACCTGCCGCTGGCCGTAGAACAGGATGCCGAGCACGTGACCGAGGACGATGAAGACGGCGCTCGTGGGCAGGGCCACGATCAAGGCCACGTAAAGCGACTGCGCGATGCGCCTGCGCACCAGGAGCACGTCGCCGCGCGCCCAGGCGTCGGACACCGCGGGAACGAGCGCCTGGCTGAGCGCGGCGGTGACCACGGTGGGGAAGAAGAGGAGCGGCATGGCCATGCCGCCGAGGTTGCCGAAGAAGGCGGTGGCCGCGTCGCGCGTCATGCCGGACGCCTCGAGGCGCCGCGGGATGATCGCCGCGTCCAGGAACTCGGTCACGCTGCCGATGATGCGCGTGACGCTGATCGGCAGCGCCTGACCGAGCAGCTCGCGGAGCGTGGAGTCGTGGACCCCGACCGGGAGTGGCGCCGGCGCCGGGCCCTTGCGCAGCAGGTAGGAGATCCAGAGCACGAGAAGGCCGCAAAGCTCGCCGGCCACCATTCCGGCGGCTGCGGCCGCGGCCATCGCCGCGATGCCCTGGTGCTGGAAGCGGTCGATCAGCCAGAGCGCGCTGCCGATGCGCACGATCTGCTCGATGACCTGGCCGAGCGCCGACGGCGTCATGCGCTGCAGTCCCTGGAAGTAGCCGCGCAGCACGGAGGAGATCGCGACGATCGTGAGCAGCGGGATGAGGGCGGTGAGCGGAGCGATCGCCCTCGGGTCCGCGAGGACCTTCGTCTCGATGAAGCGCAGGCTGAGCAGCAGGATCAGCGTGGCGACGAGGCTCAGGATCAGCACGAAGCGGAGCGACGTGCGCAGCACTTCGCGCACGCGGCCGGGGTTGAGCGCCGCCCGTTCCGCCACGATCTTCGACACCGCCACCGGCAGCCCGGCCGTGGCGGCGGTGATGGCGACGTGCAGCACCGGGAAGGCGTAGCCGAGGAGGCCCATGCCTTGGCTGCCCAGCCGCTGCGCGAGCAGGATGCGGTAGAAGAAGCCGAGCACGCGGTTGATGAGACCCGCGCCGAACAGCGTGAGGGTGCCTTGCGCGAGAGCGCCCATCGATGATCGAGCCCCCCGCACAGGCCTATGGCCGGGGCGGGACGAACATGCCGCCTGTCTGCCTCGGGCGGGCCCGCGGAGGGTGGCGACGCGCGGTCGCGAACTCAGCAGACGGTCCGAATCATCCCAGAGGCGATGGCAGAATGGAACTTGCGCAACCGTGGATCGCCTGTCTCGAGGAGGCGTGGGCGGCCTACAAGGCGGGCTCGCTGCCGATCGGCGCGGCCTACGTCGCGCCCGACGGTGCGGTGCTCCTGCGTGGGCGCAACAGGATGGAGGAGCCGCCGGGCGGAGAAGGCCTCAGCGGCAGCCGCGTCGCGCACGCGGAGATGGACGTGCTGCGGCAGGCGCCGACGGCGTCGTTCGCGGAGATGAAGCTGGGCGCGCTCTACACGTCCCTCGAGCCATGTCCGATGTGCTTCGGCGCCGCCCTGATGTGCGGCGTGCGCGAGATCCGCTACGCCGCCCGCGACGGTTGGGCCGGATCGGCCAACCTTGTCGCCGCCAGCCCCTACGTGACCTCGAAGCGCATGCGGGTGACGGGACCGGAGCCGATGGTCGAGGCGGTGTCGCTCGTGCTGCTCACGGAGAGCTCCCTGCGCAGGGCGTCGCCACGCGGCCTGGAGGTCGTCCAGGCCTTCGCCCAGACCGATCCGGACGCCGTGGAACTCGGTCGGGCGTGGCTGCGAGAGGATCGCCTGCAGGCGGAGGCCCGTCGGGGAACGGCTATCCAGGACATCTGCCGCGACGTCTGGCGTGAACTTGGCTACCGGGACTGACTGCTTGCAACAGGAACAAACGTTCTGTTATGCTCGGTATCGAGATCCGGCAGAGGGGGAGTAGCCGTGCGGGTGCGGGGCGTGGATTTCGTCGGCATCGCGGTGTCAGACATGGCGGCGGCGAGGGCGTTCTACGGGGAGACGCTCGGCCTCCAGCCCGTCGGGGAGTTCGGCGAGAACTGGGCGGAATACGACGCGGGCAACGTGACGCTGTCGCTGATCGTCGCGGAGGAGCAGGCCATCCGCAAGCGGCTGGAGGCTGGTCCCTACGCCGCGATCGGCGTCGCCATCGCCGTGCCCGACGTGGCGGCGGCCGTCGCGGAACTGCGAGAGAAGGGCGTCCAGGTCACGGAGGATACGACCGAGTTCCCGCCCTGCTTCATGGCCACCGTCCAGGACCCGTCGGGCAACTGGCTCTGGCTGCACCAGCGCAAGGACGGCACGGCCGGCTGAGCCGCGGCGCCCGCGGCCGCCCGCCCGGTGTTCGGGGTGGGCGGCCGCTTGACACCGGTGCCCAGGTTCCCGAT
Organism: Bacillota bacterium; assembly: GCA_021810725.1. Classification (GTDB taxonomy): domain Bacteria; phylum Bacillota; class Sulfobacillia; order JAJZYS01; family JAJYTV01; genus JAJZQO01. The sequence goes on from JAJZIE010000124.1 coordinate 5,137, forward strand.
ACTATCTAGTCAAGCAAAGGCGAGGAAGGGGAGCGTCCCTGCGGGGGCCCAAGAGAGGGGATCCAAGGCTGCGAGATCCCCGGCCGAAGCAGGAACCGGTCGCCCCGGAGCCGCGGCGCCGAACGCCCGTGAGGGCCTTAGGCGCAGCCGGGTTTGGGCACGTGACGCCCACTGAGCGTCCTCCGCCTGCGCGGAGGAAAGCAAGGTGGTACCGCGGTGAAGACCGTCCTTGAGGGACGGTCGATTTTCTTTTTCAGGAGGAAGTCTGATGCTGGACGCACGTTACGATCCGAGCCGCGAGAGCGAGATCTACCGTCTCTGGGAGGAGGCGGGGGCGTACGCGCCCTCGGGCGAGGGCGAGCCGCGGTCGATCGCGATGCCGCCACCGAACGTGACGGGAGTCCTGCACATCGGGCACGCGCTCGACAACAGCATGCAGGACGCCCTGATGCGCTACTGGCGCCTTGCGGGGTACGACGCGCTCTGGGTGCCAGGCACCGACCACGCCGGCATCGCGACGCAGGTGAAAGTGGAGGAGGAAATCGCCAAGGAGGGCCTCGACCGGCGCGCGATCGGGCGCGAGGCGTTCCTCGAGCGGGTCTACGCGTACAAGGAGCGCTCCCAGAACACCATCCTCTCCCAGCTGAGGGCCCTTGGCGCCCTGCCCGACTGGCGCCACGAGCGCTTCACGCTTGACGAGGGGCTCTCGCGGGCGGTGCGCACAGCGTTCGTGCGGCTCTATGAGGAAGGCCTGATCTACCGCGGCGACTACCTCGTCAATTGGTGCCCGAGCTGCCGAACGGCCATCTCGGACATCGAGGTGGAGTACCTGGAGCGGGAAGGGGCCCTCTACCACCTGCGCTATCCCCTGGTCGACGGCGACGGCGAACTCGAGGTGGCGACAACCAGGCCCGAGACCATGCTGGGCGACACGGCGGTCGCGGTGCACCCGGACGACGCCCGCTACAAGGGGCTTGTGGGCAAGCTTCTCCGCCATCCCCTGACGGGACGCGAGATCCCCGTCGTGGCCGACGAGGCGGCCGACCCCGAGTTCGGCACAGGCGCCGTGAAGGTGACTCCGGCCCACGACCCGACGGACTTTGAGATCGGCCACCGCCACGGCCTCGCCGCGATCAAGGTGATTGGCGAGGACGGCCGGATGACGGCGGAAGCCGGCGCCTTCGCGGGGCTGACGCGCGAGGAGGCCAGGAAGAAGGTCACGGAGGCCCTGGAGGCCGAGGGCGTGTTGCGCGAGATCGAGCCGATCCGGCACAACGTCGGCAGCTGCGAGCGCTGCGGCACCCTCATCGAGCCGCTGGTCTCGCGCCAGTGGTTCGTGCGCATGCGCCCCCTGGCGGAGCCCGCCGCGCAGGCGGCCAGGGACGGCCGCCTGCGGATCTGGCCGGAGCGCCTCCAGAAGGTCTACACCGACTGGCTCGACAACATCCGCGACTGGTGCGTCAGCCGCCAGCTCTGGTGGGGCCACCGGATCCCCGCCTGGCATTGCGAGGGCTGCAAGGAGACGGTGGTGGCGGTCGAGGAGCCGTCCGCCTGCCCGCACTGCGGGGGCGCGCTGCGCCAGGACGAGGACGTCCTCGACACCTGGTTCTCCTCGGCGCTCTGGCCTTTCTCCACGCTCGGCTGGCCGGACGACACCGAGGACCTGCGGCGCTACTACCCGACGACGGCCCTCGTCACCGGCTACGACATCCTCTTCTTCTGGGTGGCGCGCATGGTGATGATGGGCATGCACCTCACCGGCGAGGTACCCTTCCGCAACGTCGTGCTGCACGGGCTCGTGCGCGACAGCCGCGGGCGCAAGATGTCGAAGTCGCTCGGCAACGGCGTGGACCCGATGGAGGTGATCCGCGAGCACGGCGCGGATGCCTTGCGCTTCGCGCTCCTCACCGGCACGACGCCCGGCCAGGACATCCGCATGAGCCCA
>JAJZIE010000125.1 GCA_021810725.1 Bacillota bacterium
CACGCTGCTCGCCTTCGTCGCCCGGCTGCTCGATGGCCTCGAGGAGCCTCTCGCCGCGACCTTGCGCGCCGCCGCGCTCCTTCATCCGACCGACGAGGTCTGGCAGCCGAGGCGCCCGAACTGGGAGTTCCCGCTGCCGCCGTCGCAGCGCATCCCGGTCGACGCTCCCGCGTCGCTGGCCGAAGGAAGTCCCTTGATCGAGACTCTCGGCCTCGAACGGCGAGAGAGCCAGCGCGAACTCCTGGAGCTTGTCGACGAGACGCTCCAGGAAGGCGGCTTCCTCGTGGCCGAGGCGCCGACGGGTACCGGCAAGAGCCTTGCCTACCTGCTGCCCGCAATGGCCTTCGCCCTGCGGCAGGATGCCAAGGTGGTGGTCTCCACCGGCACCAGGAACCTGCAGGAGCAGCTGCTGCAGAAGGACCTGCCGTCGCTCCTCGCGGCCACCGGCTGGCCGGTGCGGGCGCATCTCCTCAAGGGCCGCCAGAACTACCTCTGCCTCTGGCGCTGGCAGGGCGAGGTGGCGCAAAGCCTGGCGCAGCTGCCCGGCGACGACCGCCTGCAGCTCGCGAAGGTCGCGTTCTGGCTGCATCGCACGGAGAGCGGCGAACGCTCGGAGGTGCAGATCGAGAGCGACCTCTGGTCCAGGATCGAGGCCACCGCCGAGACCTGCAGCGGCGAGCGCTGCGCCGCCTACCGCGACTGCTACTTCTTCGCGGCGCGCCGCAGGGCGGAGCTGGCGCACCTGATCGTCGTCAACCACGCGCTCCTGCTCTCGGACGCCGCCAGCGGGCAGAGTGTGCTGCCGCCGTTCGAGCACCTGATCGTCGACGAGGCGCACGGCCTCGACGCCGCGGCCACCGACCATCTCGGCGGCGAACTTTCGCTGCGTGAACTGCGTCGTCGCGGCCAGCGAGCGGCCGCGGTCGGCGGCAGCGCCTGCCGCGACGCCCAGCGGTCGGTCCAGGAGCATGCGCAGGCAGCGGTGTCCGCGGTGCGCAAGGAGTTTCCGAACCGCCGCAGCGTCCGCCTCAAGCCCGAGTTCCTCTCCGGCGCGCCGGGAGCGGCCTTCCGCGAGGAAGTCGAAAACCTCGCCCTGGCGCTCGCCGATCTGGCCCACGCGGCGGAAGGCGTGGCGCAGGGCGCGGGGGAGCACCAGCAGGCGGAGCTGCGGGCCCTCGCCGAATCCGCGCAGCGTGACGTGGGCCTGTGCGACCGCATCCTGCTGGGGGACCCCGGGGACGTCGTCTGGTGCGACCTTCCGGACCGCGACGAGCCGAGCTTCCACACGGCGCCGCTCTATCCCGGCGATCTGCTGCAGGAGACCCTGTTCGGACGCCTGCAGTCGGCCGTGCTCACCTCCGCGACGCTCGCCGTCGGCGACGACTTCCGCTTCCTGCTGCACCCGATCGGACTCGCCGACGACCCGCGCGTGCACAGGACCGTGCTGCCGACGCCGTTTTTCTTCCGCGACCAGTGCGCCCTGCTGGTTCCGAACGACCTGCCTGAGCCGAAAGACCCGAGCTTCGACAGCCGTGCGCAGGACGTGCTGCTGCAGGCCCTGGCCAGCGCGGGCGGACGCAGTCTGGTGCTCTTCACGGCGCACCGGCAGCTGCGTGCCTTCCAGGCCGCCCTGCGGGAGCCGCTGGAGGCCCTCGGCCTCAAGCTGCTGGCCCAGGGCGTGGACGGGCCGCGCTCGCGGCTCCTGGATGCCCTGCGCCAGGACGAGCGCGTCGTCGTGTTCGGCGCGCAGAGCTTCTGGGAGGGCGTCGACGTCGTCGGCTCGGCGCTGGCGCTCGTGGTTCTCGTGAAGCTGCCGTTCCAGCCGCCGGACAGACCGGTCTGGGAAGCGCGCCAGGAGGCGATGGAAGCGGAGGGCCGCTCGTCGTTCAACGAGATCAGCCTGCCTGACGCGGCCCTGCGCCTCAAGCAGGGCTTCGGGCGCCTCATCCGCTCCAGCACCGACCAGGGGGCCGTGCTGGTCCTGGACCGACGGCTCGCGACCGCCCGGTACGGTCGCTACCTCCTGGACGCCCTGCCGGACGCCGAACGGGTCATCGGCTCGACCGAAGAAGTGCTCGAAAGGCTGCCTCGCTTCCTGCCATGAATCGGACCACCCTCGCATAGCCCTGGGGCAGGGGGTGGTGCAAGATGGCTTCCGAGGACGGCTTCGACGGGCAGTCGGTGCTGCGCGGCGCCGGGATGGGCGCCGTGACCGCGGCCGTGCTCCTCCTGATCGCATCCCTGGTGCTCTATGTCGTGCAGGATTCCGCCGGCTTCATCCCGCTCGCCACCGTGGCGGTGGCGTGGCTTTCCGTGCTCGCGAGCGGCTTCAGCGCCTCGCGCCGCGCCGGCCGCGCTGGGCTTTGGCACGGCGCCGCGGCTGGCCTCCTGCTCTTTTTGGTGCTCTACCTGCTCGGCATTCTCGTCTACGACCTCCCGATGCAGCCATCGGGCCTGGCCTTGCGCATCGTGCTGAGCCTCGTCGTCGGCGCGATCGGCGGCATGCTCGGGCTTGCGCTCTGAGATCGCCTTCGGCGTTTGCCGACCGGGCCGATGGGCAAGGCTGGCGCCGAGGTGATGGTCATGCCGCCGATCGCCATGATCTGGCTGCTGCTGCTTTCCGCATCGTTCACCCCGCTCGCTTCAGGCACCCAGGGTCCAGCGGTGTCCGCACTGCAGACCGAACTCACGCGCCTGAACTTCGCTCCCGGCGCCGTGGATGGCGTCTACGGACCCGAGACGGCCGCGGCCGTCAGCCGCCTCGAGACCCAGGCCGGCCTGCCGGCCGACGGCAAGGCCGGCACCGCCGTGCTCGCCGACATCGTCGCGAAGGTCGCGGCATCGGCGCCGGTCGTGCAGATGGGGGACAAGGGTCCGGCGGTGCAGGACCTCCAGTCGCTCCTGAGCGCCGACGGGGTCAAGGTGCAGGCGGACGGTGTCTTCGGCAGCGCCACCGCGGCGGCCGTGCGCCAGCTGCAGGCCGCGCGCGGCATCGGCGTCGACGGCGTCGTCGGCCCCGCCACCTGGGATGCGCTCTTCGAGCGCAGCTACAGCGTCCAGCCGGGCCAGACGATCGACGGCATCGCCCAGGCGTATGGCCTGCCTGCCGCAAATCTGCTCGCCGCGAACGGCGGGAACAGCCTGATCCTCGCCGGCCAGAAACTTGAGCTGCCGTACGCGGGCGTACCCGCGACGGGCACAAACCCGCCGCCCGCCACCGCAACGGTCGCGAACGGGTCGGGCGCCTCGCAGCCGCCGTCCGGCCAGGGCGGCAAGTCCGGCGCGAAGAATCCTGGCGGCGGCCAGGTGATCCCGGGCCGCACCTTGGCGCAGTGGGGCGGGGCGGGCACGCCGCAGCTCGCCGTGGTGGTTGTCGCCCAAGACCAGGCGAGTGCCCTGGCCCTGCGCAAGGGCATGCCGGCGGGCATGCTGCTCGCCTTGCCGACGTCGCTCTACAGCCTGGGCGGCAGCGACAAGGTGCTGCTCGCGACGCAGAGCCTCAAGGACGTCGAGCGCACCGGAGCGCAGGCGGTGCTCTGGCAAGGGTCGCTGTCGGCGACGGCGCTCACGACTCTCGCGGCGCAGCGGGTGAGCGTCGTCGTGGCAAACGAGGAAACACCCTCCCAGGCACTCGCGAGGGCGAGCGGCGGCCAGGTGCTGGCCGTGCCCGTCAAGGACAGCGACCTTCAGGCCTTGCAGACACTCGCGCAGGGCCTCCAGAAGGCCGGCTACCGGCTCGCGTCACCGCTGCCCTAGGCAGGGTGCCGGGGCATTCCCGGCGAAGCGTGCCGCGGGGGGGACGAGCGTGGGACCTCAAGACTTCCTGCGTCGCGCCGCAAGCGGGGGTTTGCGTCCTGACGTGCAGGAGCTCGCCGCGTCGACCCGCACCGCGGAGGACGCGGCGCGGGCCGTCGGCTGCCTGCAGCGTCAGATCGTCAAGTCGCTCGTGTTTCTGGCGGATGATGAGGCGGTCGTCGTGCTGCAGCGCGGTGACCGCAAGGTCGATCCGGAGCGCTTGCGGGCCGTGCTGGGTGCAGCCAAGGTGCGCAGGGCCGATCCGGACCGCGTCTACGAAGAGACCGGCTATGCCATAGGCGGCGTGCCGCCGTTCGCTCACCTGCGACCTCTGCGCACCGTGCTCGACGCCTGCCTCGCCGACGAGGATCCACTCTACGCAGCAGCCGGCGGGCCAAGGGCGCTCTTCGCCACTTCCGGCGAGGAGCTTCGCCGCGCCAGCGGGGCTGCGGTTGCCTGCTGCTGCGCCGACGACGCTTGAGCGAGCGTCTTGACCCCGGGCAGCTGCGACGCATGACGCTCGGCCGACAGCTGCTGCTCGGTCGCGTCGAGATGGCCCCTCTTGAGGCCATGCGACACCTCGGAGGGCTCAACGCCCAACATCGCAGGTCGCCGTACATCTCGCTCTGGAGCCGCCTCGGAGGCTTTCAGCGCCGGGATCTCGAAGAAGCCCTCGCGCGGGGGGAGGCTTACAAAGCGACCCTGATGCGCGGTACGTTGCATCTCGTGGCCGCCGACGAATACCCGCACTATTTCGCGGCGCTCGCCGAGGCACGGCGGCGGGCCTTCCGCGGCTTCTTCCCGCGCGTCGCCAAAGAAATCAACGAGGTCCTCGTCCACGACAAGTTGGCCGAGGCCTTGCGCCAGGGCGAGGCCGTTGCGTTCCGGGAGTTCGAACGCATCCTGCAGCCGCTCTACCCCGAGGCGCCCGCGGCGAGCCTTTCCTTCGCCGCCAAGGCGCTCGCCCCGGTCGTTCAGTTGCCGCCGGCGGGCGCGTGGCGCGGCAATGCCTCGCCACAGTACGGTTGGGTGGCCGTCTCCCTCGAGACCGATCCGCGGGCGGCCGAGGAGGACCTTTTGCTGCGCTACCTTGCCGCGTTCGGGCCCGCGACCGCGCAGGACTTCGCCCAGTGGTCCGGCCTCGGCGCGGCGCAGGCCCAGGCCGTGCAGGGGCGCCTCGGCGACCGCCTGCGGCGACTGGAGTGCAATGGCGAACTCCTTCTCGACCTCGCGCGTCCGCCCGAGATCCCCGGCGCCGATCCTCCCGTGCGCTTCCTGCCGCGCTGGGACAACCTCCTGCTCGCCTATCGGGACCGTAGCCGCGTGCTGGCTCCCGACCTGCAGGACCAGGTGATCATGCGGGACGGCCGCGTCCTCGCGACCTTTCTCGTGGACGGCCAGGTGGCGGGCCTCTGGGACGTCGAGGAGACCGCCAGCAACTGCACCGTGGTGCTGAGGCCGTTGCGGCCGCTCACGCGCAGGCGGACGGAGGAAGTCGTCGGGGAGGCAGACCACCTGGCCGAGTGGCTTGTGCCGGGAGGAAGGGGCGGCCATCGCCTCGAGCGGTGAGCCGCGCCGCTGCCATGCCAGAGAAGCGGGAGGTGCCGCGCATGTCCATCCTCGAGACCGACCGCCTCCGCCTGCGCGAGATGACGCTCCTGGACGCCGAGCTTCTGCTCGAGATCTTCCAGGACCCGATCGCGATGCGGCACTACCCGAGCACCATCGACCGGCAGGGGGCGATCGCCTGGGTCGAGCGGGCACAGGCGAGTTACCGGCAGCACGGACATGGCTTCTGGCTTGCCGAGCGCAGGGAGGACGGCCGCTTCCTCGGCCAGTGCGGGCTGCTCGCGCAGGACGTGCACGGTGCCGCGGAGGTGGAGGTGGCCTATCTCTTCGCACGGCGCTTCTGGGGCCATGGCTACGCCACCGAGGCAGCCGGGGCGTGCCGGGACTGGGCGTTCACGCACCTCGCCGTCCCGCGCGTCGTGTCCCTGATCCGCCGTGAGAATCTGCCCTCCATCCGGGTGGCGGAGCGCAACGGCATGCGTCCCGTCTCGCTCGAGGAGACATCGCCAGGCAAGTGGCGGATGCGCCGCATGGGCGGAGTCGGGAAGGCGCCCGGCCCCGACCGCGACGGCGATCGCGCCTGGTGGTAGGACTCGGGCGTGCACCAGAACCTCATCTTCCCGGTCCACCCGGATCCGATCTCGGGTGCCCACGCGTGGCACCAGGCGGTCACGGTGACGAAGGCCGAGCCGGGGGACGCCTTCGGCGACATCGAGGTCGACCTCGCGCTGTCGCATGCCATCTACAGGGACTGGCTGAAGCTGGCGAAGCCCGCAGGCGCGCACGGCCTGCGCCGCCCGCGCTGGCTGCTGCGCCCCTTGCGCCCGGTGCCCCAGGCCTACGTCCTGCCGCCGGGGCCGGGCGAGGCCGCAAGAAACCGCCCCGCAGGAGACTAGCAGCCCGTGTTACAAGCGTGGCTGCGGTAGCCGAACGAGTGCGTCAACAGTTGATCGGAGCGACGCTGGTGGGATCCGGGGGGAAAGGGGTGGTCAGCTGAGCTGAAGGCTGATGGTGTAGAGCTTGAGGAGGTTGTGCACCGCGCACTCGAACCGCCAGCTGGCCTTCGCGGCATCGAGTCCGCGCACGAGCAGTTGGCGTAAACCGCGGTTCCACTTGATCTGGCCGAAGACAGGTTCGACGGTGGTCTGACGGAGCTTGTAGCGCTGCTTGCCCTTCTTGGTGAGGAGCTTGCGCATCATCCGCTCTCGGGCGGTGAGGTTCTTGGGCGGGCGGCCGCGCGGTGCCTTGGCGGTTCGCCATTGCATGTGCTTGATCTTCACCGGTGGGATTAGGGCGTCGATTCCGTGCTTGGCGAGGGCGTCGAGGTTCTCTTGCGAGTAATAGCCGGCATCTGCGGAGACTTCCTTTGGCCAGCGCCCGATGTTCTCGTGCACCTGCTCGACGAGGTCGGGCAGATGCGGGCAGTCGGCCGCCTGGTTCGTGAGGTCGCACGCGACAACGATCTGGTTCTTGGCGTCCACCGCGGCCTGTCCGTTGAAGCTCTGGACGAAGCCGTCGCCGGTCTTCATGATCCGGGACTCGGCATCGGTGAAGTTCCGTTGCGCCTTGGCGCGGGGCTTGGCTTCCTCGGCCTTCTTGCGGGGCTTCTTGCCCTTCTGGGCGTCGGCCTCGTGCTTCTCCTCGGCCGCCTGGCGCGCCTCGGCTTCCAGTTCGGCCTTCGCCTTGC
>JAJZIE010000126.1 GCA_021810725.1 Bacillota bacterium
AACTGTTGAGACATGTCCCCCTTGGAGCGCGGTTCATCCACCTGTTCGATGACCTGGAACGGAAGGACGATGTTGGACACTTCGTTGGTCTTGCCGTTCCAGACCAACTCCACCTCCCGCTTATCCTCAAAAAGAAGGAAGCGGTACTTGTCCGGGAGTGGCCTGTCCGCCTCCAAGTAACGGACGATCTCCTGCTTTTCTTGTTCGGTCAGTTGAGCCATTCCGATCCCCCTGTGCCGTTCGATACTCGCCCCATGAGCAGATCGCACGCAAGTAGGCTTATCGCCGATTGCTACGCTTCGTTGACGCACGCCCAATCCCTGCCATACCGGAGGAAGCGCTGGACGGATGTAGAACTCAGCCCAGCGAGACGTCGCCATGCTCCACACCGAAGCCCGTAGTGCCGTAACACGCCAGACGGGGGACTACCCTGACGCGAGCGCGAGGGCGTCGTTGCCCGTCAGGGCACTTGGCCGGCGACGTTGGCGTGGTGGAGAATGTGGTGGACGGGTAACCGGATGGCACGGATGGTGTTTGAATGATGTTGATGCCCACGTTGTCTGTCCCTGCGGTTTCTCAGAGTCAATGTCGTGAGCAGAGAGTGATCGAGGGCAATGGCATTGAGCGGTAGCGGCGGAATGTGAGGAGGGCGCCGGATTGGCGCCCTCTTGGTGTCAGAACGGGTCTGCGACGAGGGGTTGAGCAGGGCTGGGAGAGCCGATGGCGTTCTGTCGGTCGTAGACGCGGGTTTGGATGGTTCCTGGGACTGCATCCGGGTCGTCGGCGTCGAAGGCGAGTTGGCCGAGCGCGTTGACGACGACGAGCATGGCTTGGGGATCATGGAAGGTCAGGCGGAGAGAACCTGAGGCGAAGACGAACTCGAGTCTTGCAGTGGTGGGCCTTTGGGAGTGACGGATGGCGGTAGACGTGACGGAGAACTCCGTCGTGCGCCGGAAGGAAATCTCCCGCATGCTCGGGCCTCCCTTGGATCAGTCTTCGAGATCGGCGACGGCACGACGAACGCTGGGTTCCTCGACGAGCTGCAGATCATGCAGCGCGGCATCGACGAGGGCATGGGTGGCGAGGATGCCGAGGCGGCGCGGCAGGCCATGGCTGTGGGTGTGGAGGAGCGCGACGGCGGGTTCCGTGAACATGGCCTGCTCGACGCCGGCGGCCTTGAGACCATGGCGGAGGAAGGAGCCGGTCTCCTCGAGACCGAGCGGGCCGAGGTGATAGCGCACGAGGATGCGCTGGGCTACGGCCTCGAAGGTCTTGAGGCGAAGCATGGCCCGCAGTTCGGCCTGGCCGCAGAGGATGAGGGTGAACGGGCTCTCGGCGTCGTGGTCGCCGAGGTTCTGCAGGTAGCGCAGTTCCTGCACCATGGCAAGGGAGAGGTCCTGGGCTTCGTCGATGACGAGCGTCGCGCTCTTGCCCTGCTCGCGGCTGAGATCTCGGAAGAGTGTCTGGAACTGCTGGCGTACGCGGCTGCGCGTGACGCCGGGCACGATGCCGAAGTGCTCGAGCACGCGGCAATAGAACTCACGCGGCGAGAGACCGGAGTCGGCGAAGTAGAGCAGGGGCTGGCGCTGGCTGTCGAGGCTGTGGGCGAAGAGGCGCAGGGCCGTCGATTTGCCCGAGCCAACCTCGCCGGTGATCAGGGCGAAGCCTTGGCAGGCGAAAGCGAATCTCAGGCGGGCAAGAAGCTCGTCCAGGCCCGGCCAGCGGTAGAGGTCCTCAGGCGCAGGGGCCTTGGGAAAGGGCAACCGGCTCAGGCCAAGCTGTTCAAGCGGGGCTGGCAGGCTCATTGGGCTTCCTCCTGGGTCGAACCGTGCTCGGACGATTGGCTGAAGCTCAGGTGGCCGGCGGCAAGATCGCGCCGCTGCTCGTCGTGACGCTGCATCAGTTCGTGGAAGGGTGTGCGGCTCTCCGCCTGGGGCGCGGCGGTGGCCGCGGCCGCCGTGTGGCCGCGGCTGAGGTCAAGGGGCAGGGCGAGGCCGAAGTCCTTGCCCTCGTGCTCGACGTGGATGCGCGTCAGATCGTAGGGGTCGAAGCGGATGGTGATGCGACGCCGCGCGAGCGCGCCGTCCACCTCGTAGTCCCGGCCCTGCACCGAGATCGTGCCGGTGGCGCTGACGCTGCGCTCCTCCTTGATCAGGAAGGCCCGCTCGAGCCGCATGGGGTCCGGGAAGACCCGCGGGTGTTCGGGGTGCGTGTGCCCAAGGCGCGCGTTCGGCGTCTCCTTGGTGGCGGAGTGGACATGGCCGTTGTATTCGCTCTCCAGCCAGGCGGCAAAGAAGCGCTGCAGCTCCTCGAGGCTGGTCAGCTTGCCGGCGTCGATCAGGTGCTGCGCCTCGCGGTTCCACTGCCTTGAGACCGTGCCGAAGAACCGCTCCACGCGGCCTTTGCCCTGGGGCCTGTAAGGGCGGGCATGGCGCAGGTCGATGCCAAGCTCGCCACAGGCGTCCTGCAGCAGGTGGCTGCGGTAGTTCGCTCCGTTGTCGACGTAGAGCCCTTCAGGCAGGCCGCGTACGAGGATGGCCCGGCGCAGGAGGTCCGCCATGGCCGGACGGTTGTCCTGCAGGTAGAGCCGTGCGACGACGTGGCGGGAGTAGTCGTCGATGCAGCCGACAAGGTAGATGCGCCGCTGGCCGCGGCCGGTCGGGAGCACAAGGGCGTGCTGGGTGTCCATCTGCCAGAGCGCGTTCGGGTAGGGAGCCTCCCGCGGCCGGAAGGTTTCCTTCGAACGGGTCACCTCTGCCCGGCTCATCCCCTCCCGGCAAAGCGCCCGGCTCAGCGTCGTGCGCTTCACCTCGCCCTCCTGCGTGATCCCCTCGTATTCCATGAGCTTGATGATCCGCATCACCGAGCGCTCCGGATCCTCTCGCCGGAGCTCGATCGCCCGTTGCACCACCGCTTCCGAAAGCTGGCGGCGCACCCCTTTGTCGAGCCGCTCCTCCGGCAGGAGCCCCGGGTAGCCGCGCTCCTTGTAGCGCTGCACCCACCGTGTCACGGTGCGCGGGTGCACACGCACCGTGCGTCCGTCCCCCAGCGGCCAGAGACGGCTCGAGATGTCCCGCAGGATCTCGGCCCGCTCGCCAGGTTCCAGGGGCCGCACGACGAGCGGGGCGATGATGCCGAAGCGGAACCGGGCTGTTTCCTGTCGCGCATCCTCCGACGTCACAGGGTGATCCCTCCCTATGGCGTCACCCTAAAACCCCCAGCCAGAGACCGGCAGTGCCAAGGTTTGTGCGCCAGCTCATCCTGGTCGCCCTCAGGCGAAGACAGGCAGTGCGCTCGGCCAGGGCGGCCGTTGCCGCGCTACGGCCAGGAGCGGCATCGCCTTCGCGAAAGAGAGCGTGCGGGCCCTGGCCAACAGCAGGAAACAGGCCCCCAGTCCTTCCAGCCTCGGCAGAGGCCACAGCGGATCGAGGCGCATGATCAACCCGGCGATGCCCGAGACGAGTTCTCCGAGCCGATCCCTCAGCGCCTTGCGCCAGCGCAGTACGGTGCGCGCGCTGCAGCCGGTCTCTGCCGCCACCGTCTCGAGACCCTCGGCGAGACTCGCCACGATGGCGCTCTCGCGTACCGTCGTCGGAAAGACGGAGTACGGCGTCACGAACGGCGGGTAGTGGGTCACGGTCACCACCGGGCAGGCCGGGTTGCGGCAGATTCCCCGGAACAGCAGCAGAGGCTCGAGCCTTCCCTTCTCCGCCATCTGCCGCGCGAAGTGCCCATGATAGCCGAGCCGGCTGCCGCACTGGGGGCACGGTTCCATTGGCGGCGGCGATGCCGCACTGTAACGCTTCCGGTATTCCTCTTCCGCCAGCGGTTCGCTCATCGCCACCCACGAGAGCTTCTGCCTCGCCGGCTCTCCGCCCGGGTGGCATCGGCCGTTACGGACCGCGATGCCGTTTGCCGCTTCCCGCAGAGCCCGCCCCGACTTAGAATGAAGATGCAGCGGTTGCCGACAGCTTGTGCAGAGCGGTAAATCCACCAGCTACGCCTGCTGTTGCGCAATCTCTCAGATGCATGGCGTCCCCTCCTTGGCGGCTAACCTGGAAGGGGGACCCTGCGGACCAACGGCCCGGCTGGCTTTGTCGCCACCGGGCCGTTGTCCTTCTCTATGGCATTGTCCATGAGCACATGGTCAGATTCAGGGGCAGATTACGAGGCCTTCAACAGTCGCGGTTTCCAGGTCGCATCCCGCTGATCACGTTCCAGCCTAGGAATCTGGTCCGCGCCCACGCGCCATCTGCACCAGTAGGTGCACGTTCCGAGTGAGCTGCGCTGACTATCCGCGAAGGTGGTGCAACACTACCCGCAGCTCGTTCGCGTAACGCGCCTCGAACTCCTGGGAGTCCGGTTCGAGACCTGTGACGCGCCGGGCCACCTGCGGCATGATGATGGGCGCCGCAACTGCACCCATGAAGATCAGTAAAACGAACCGCGGGTCCACGTCACCCGAAAGTTCGCCAGCCGCCTGACGCCGTGCAAGTTCCGTCACGTCGGGACTGCCTAGAGGCGATACGCCAGTTTGCCCCGTAGAGGGTTCGTCGCTGTTCAATCCTTCCCAAAGAAACATCCGCGCCATCAATGGATTCGCGAGGGTCGCGTGCACATAGCCGGTAACCATCTGCTCAAGAGATTTGTCCGAGCCCGCGAAAGTGGCTTCCTGTGTCTCCCAGGATTGCTTCACGGCCTGGGCGAGACCCTGCTTCCCACCGAAATAGTACGTGATGAGCTGCTGACTGAGGCCGGCTCGTGTCGCTATGTCCTGCACTCGGGCCCCGGCAAATCCCTTACGGGCGAACTCCTCCAACGCGGCCGCAAGGAGTTGTTGCTTGGACCGCTCCGCATCTCTGACCCGCTCCTGCGGAGCAGGGGACCGTCTGGTTCGAGACCCGCCTCTAGAGGGACTCCGCGGCGTCGCATGCTCTTTCCCCATGCCGCTATTCTAGACCTACCTTGTTCGCAAGTACAATTTCCTGTCCCAACAGTTGACTCACCTATCCATTCGGGTGATGCTACGCGTATGAAAAACAGTCAGGGTGCCAGCAGAACGCAGACACCGCATCTTGCGGTCCGGGCTCGGCAGCTTCGGCGGATGTTCCGCACCCGCCGCGGGGAGGTCACGGCTGTCGCAGGTGTGGACCTCTCCGTCCGCGGCGGCGAGATCTTCGGTCTCCTGGGTCCCAATGGCGCCGGAAAGTCCACCACGATGCGCATGCTCGTCACGCTGGTGCGCCCCACCTCCGGCGAAGCCGAGGTGGCAGGGTACGATATCACGCGCTACCCACAGGAAGTGCGACGCAGCATAGGCTATGTGCCTCAGGGAGGGTGCACTTTCCCTGCAGAGACAGGCCGGGACGAACTGATCGCGCAAGGGATGGCGTTCGGCCTCGGACGCGCGCGTGCCAAGCAGCGCGCGAGTGAACTCCTCGATCGGTTTCAGTTGGGGGAGGTGGCCGATCGTCGCATCGGCACGTGGTCAGGCGGGCAAAGACGCCGGCTCGACATCGCGATAGGCATGGTACAGCGTCCGGAAGTCCTCTTCCTTGACGAACCCACGACCGGCCTCGATCCTCAAAGCCGCGCGAACCTGTGGCAACAGATCCGTGCCCTCCGCGACGAAGGAACGGCGATCGTGCTGACGACGCACTACCTCGACGAGGCGGACGCTCTCTCGGACCATTTGGTGATCATCGATCACGGTCGCGTCGTGGCGGCAGGCACTACGGACGATATGAAGCGATCAGTCAAAGATGATGTGGTATCCGTCGGCGTCGGCGGGCAGGTCTCAAATGGGCTGCAATTGGTCGAATCGATCGATCTGGTCCATTCCGTCACCGTCGACGACGGACTGATCCGTGCCCACGTCACCAACGGACGCGCAGCGGCGATTGCGATACTGCGCGTCCTGGAAGAAGCCGGCTTCCCGTGCACGTCCCTGGAAGTTACGCAACCGACGCTCGATGACGTATTCCTGGCCACGACCGGCCGCTCGTTGCGCGACTAGGGAGGAGACTGCAAGTGAAGTTCCTACACGACACTTGGTTCTGCTATCGTCGTGCGCTCCTTGAAAGGGTCCGCACGCCCATGTGGGTAGTCGTGAGTCTAGCACAACCATTGCTGTACCTCTTTCTTTTCGGCCCCCTACTGACGAACATCCACCTCCCGGGCGGAGCATACAACTTGTTCGTGCCTGGACTGCTTGTGCTTATGACGTACTTCGTTGCCGGCGGAGCTGGCTTCAGCGTCATTGAAGAGGCGAATGCGGGTGTGATCGAGCGCTTTCAGGTTACACCTGTAGATCGCTCTGCACTGGTCTTCGGTCGCGCAGCGCGTGACGTTACGGCGCTCGTCCTGCAATCGCTGCTGCTTGTTGGTGTCGGCAGCCTCATGGGTTTGCGTCCTGACGTTGCGGGAGTCGCACTCTCGCTGGTGCTCATTTCCATATTGGCGCTTGCGCTTTCCGCCCTATCGAACTCCGTCGGCCTTGCCATGCAGAACGGCAGCGCCTTCGCCGCAGTGTTCAACGGCCTCTCCATCCCGGTCCTGCTGTTGTCAGGTGTCCTCCTGCCCTTGTCGCTGGCTCCCGCATGGCTGCAGGACGTCTCCGACGCCAACCCACTTCGCTACGCCGTGGACGCGGCCCGCAGCCTCATCGGCGGTCGTCTTACGTCGGCCGCTTCGTTAGACGGGTTTGCGGTGACCGCGGCTCTCGCGGTCTTCGCGGTCGCATTCGCAGTGCACTTCTTCCACCGCAGCATCGCATAGGTGACGATTGTTGCCTCTTGCACTCTGCTGGGCTGCCCGATTCGCGTTTCCAGTTCGCGTCCCACAGCCACGGCGCCACTCAATCGGCGCCCATCATCTGGCGCTCCCATCGAACTCATCCCTTTGGGTCAGGCAGCACCGTGACACCAACAGCCCTCGCAACGTCGGCCGTCTGCCCGTCCAAAGACCAGAGTGGTGCTCTACTGTCCATGGCAAGCACAACATAGGCCGCGTCGTAA
>JAJZIE010000127.1 GCA_021810725.1 Bacillota bacterium
CGCCATCATCGGCCAGAACTTTGCGGGTGCGGCGTATCAGGCGATGATGCCGGACATCGTGCCGCGGGACAGCTGGGGCCTGGCGTCGGGATACATGGGCGTCGCCAGCCTTCTCGGCACGATCGGCGGGCTGGCCATCGCCGGCATCTTCCCGTCGGGGGTGGCCTACTGGACCATGGCGGTCATTGCCGTGCTGGGGGCGGTCTACAGCGCCAGCGCAGCGCACGGGGAGGAAGCCGTCCGGCGCGAGGCGGCCGCGCGGGCCACGATCCGAAACCGTCGGGACTTCATCCTCGTCTTCGCGGCCCGGTTCTGCGTCATGTTCGGCCAGGCGCTCCTGATGACGTATGCGCTCTACTTCTTCCAGGACGATCTGCATGTCGCGAGCCCGCAGGCCTCGACCGCCCTGCTCGGGGGCCTCGCGCTCGTCGGCGCCGTGCTCTCGGCTTTCGTCCTGGGCAATCTCTCCGACCGCTCGGACCGGCCAGGCATCGTCTTCTTCGCGAGCATACCGATGGCGATCGCGGCGGGCGGTTTCGGCCTCATGGAGAACGTGCACTGGATCTTCCTCTTCGCCATCCTCTATGGCGTCGGCTACGGCGCCTACCTCTCCGTCGACTGGGCCCTCGCGCTCGACTCCATTCCCGACCTCAGCAATGTGGCGCGCGATCTGGGAGTCTGGGGCATCGCCTCGAACCTGCCGGCAGTGCTCGCGCCCGTCGCGGGCGGCATCATCCTGACGCAGGTCCTCGCGCCAGCTGTCGGGTACCGCGATCTCTTCCTCCTTACCGGTGCGGTGACGCTGCTCGGCGCCATCGTCGTGCTCTTTGTGCGCACCCAGCGGAGGACGTCGTTTGCCGAGACGGCGTTCCGCCTGACCGTGTCCCTCCTGCTCTTCGTCTATGTGCGGATCGCCTACCGGGTCTCGATCGACGGTAGGCTGCCACGCCATCGCGGTTCAACCCTCGTCGTCTCGAACCACGCCCACGATCTCGAGGGCATGGTCCTGCCAGTCTGCCTGCAGTGGCAGGGGCGGCTTTCCCAGCCCGTATACTCCGCCGGTTCTGAGCGGCTGTTTGAGCCCGGATTCCTGGCCACGCGGGGCCCACGGCCGCTGCAGCCTCTTCTGGCCTGGGTGCACCTCGGCTGGATCCTGCGCCATCTCGGAGTGCGCCCGATCGAGAACATGCCGCGGTCCCGACCGCTGGTGGGCCTCGCCTACGCCGTGTGGCAACGGCATGGGGACCTGCCGGTCGGGGAGGTCTTCACCAAGGATGTCCTGCTGCAGCTTGGGATCGGGGCGTCGAGCCTCCGCCTCCGGGACGTCTGGCGGCGCAGGCTCCTGGGGGTGGCGCAGGAGATGCTGCCCTTCACGGCGCTCAAGGAACCGTACCGCGGTGAGATTCGCGCCGGGGTGCGGCAGAGGGTGGAGGGACAGATCGATGTACTCACCGCCATCCTCGACCAGGGGGGGACGCTCTACCTCACCCCAGAGGGCCGCTACACAGAGGATGGTGCGCTGGGGCGTCTCAGGGAGTCTCTGATGCGCCTTCTGCCGCATGCGGATAACGTTGTCCTGTCCGGGGTGAGCTACGATCCGTTCGCGCCCGGCAGGTTGCGCCTGCTCGTAAGGCTCGTGCCGCTGCGCTCCGGACTTGACCTCAGCCGTCAGCTCAAGGCGGCACGCACCGTGACGGTGAGCCAGATCATCGCGGCGACACTCCTGGCGCAAGACGCTCCCACGGGAGTTGCAGAGATCGTTCGGCAGGCTTTGGAACGTCTTCGCGGGATCGAAGGCAAGGCCGCCATCGCGGCCGATCTGCGGCGAAACCCGGATAGCAGTGTGCGTCGGGCGCTCGCGGCCATGCTCGAACGCGGCATCCTGCAACTTGAAGGCGGGGCGATGACCCTCTCCGGCCGGCACAAGGATCCACGTTTCGACGGTGTCCAAGACATGGTGCGCTACCAAGCCGCGCAGCTCCAGGAGACGCTCGAGGCTTCGCAGGCACTTCCGGCGGTCCTGGTCTAGAAACTCACGTCGAATCCGCGTAACACCCTGGCGTTGCCAGCATAGTCTGGTAAGGCACGCGCATGGCAGGGGTGGTGACGCATGGACTTCGATGTCGTCGCGCTGATCGTGATGCCGCTTCTGCGCGGAGTATGGCTGCTCGTGGGGTACCTGTCGGGCAATGCGTTTCCCCAACCCCTTTCCGAGGGGGAAGAGGCCGCGGCCCTCAAGGGCCTGCGAAGTGGCGACCTGAGGGCACGCCAGATGCTCATCGAGCGAAATCTGCGTCTTGTGGCCCACATCGTCAAGAAGTTCGACAACACAGGCGAGGACACGGACGACCTGATCTCGATCGGCACCGTGGGACTGATCAAGGGCATCGACACGTTCAATCCGGACCGTGGGACGAGGCTTGCCACGTACGCTGCCCGCTGCATCGAAAACGAAATCCTTATGCACCTTCGTGTGATCAAGCGGCGCAGGAGCGAAGTGTCCATCTACGACCCCATCGGCTACGACCGCGAAGGCAACGAGATCACGCTCATGGACGTGCTCGGGAGCGAGCCGAACGTCATCCCGGACCAGGTGGTGGCGCGCGAAGAAGTTGAGATCCTGCACAAGGAACTCCGCGTGCTGCCGCCCAAGGAGCGCAAGGTGCTGGAGCTAAGGTTCGGCCTTCGGCAGGAAAGGAAGACGCAGCGGGAGATCGCGAGGATGCTCGGGATCTCGCGTAGCTACGTCTCCCGCATCGAGAAGCGGGCAATCAAAGACATAAAGAAACACTATTTCAGTCTCAGCGCAGAACGCTGACCACCAGAAGCTAAATCGAGGTAGTGCCGGTCAGGGCACGACTTCGACCTGTTGACCGTTTACGGGTTCCAGCTCGACCTCTTTAGTGTGACTGGGAGGGAGGGCTGGAGGCTGGCGGTGTGCCACTACCGGTGGCCATCGGTTTGAGCTGGCCGATCCAGCCGAAGAACCACTGCTCCTTGAGCCCCGCCGTGAAGGCGACGATGAGTGAGAGGAGCAGGCTGTGACTACCGCTGATTGTCCCGACCGATACCAGCCCGACTTGCAGCAGTCCCGCAGCCACTAGTCCCGTGACTGCGCCGAATGCGGGCTTGGCCACGTTCCACCACCAGAAGGACAGCAGCATGTCCTTGTAGAGGAATCCGTGAGTGTACCCGTACAATGCCATGGACGCTCCACCGAGCGCCCCCGCCCAGGCGATCACGAGAGACGGGTGGGAGTTCACACGCACCAGCCACGCGTGATGGGCCAGGACGTAACCTGCGACGCCCAACAGTAGGACCGTCATGGCAAGCAGCTCCGCGCCAAGTCCCATGCATTCCCTGGACGCCTGCCACTTGGCCCGAGCTCGCTCGCCTTCGACGGTAGCCGTGACGATTGCCTGTGTGAGAGCGTCTCCCACCCCAGACTGGTTGCCCAGCGCACTCTGGATCTTCGACAGAACGTGATCAGCGTTGTAGTAGCGGGCCAGTCGTGTCTCTTCTGGCGTGCCACCCGACGTCATCGGCATCGAAGCCAGAACTTCGGGCAGCCATTGAGGCGACCCATTCGGCGACGAAGGCAGAGGTATGGGGATCGCCGCGTGTTCGGGTCGAGGCGCCGGCACCTGATGTGAGTTCAGGCTGGATTCCGCGGCTGCAGCTTCCTCTTCCGCTATCGTGATCCCCACCTCTACCAGCGGAAAGTTTTGTCGCCTGTTGTTTCACCACCACGCGCGGAGCTCCTGCGTCCCTCGGACTGTGTCCTGGAGCCGGACTCTACCGGGCAGGGCCATTCCGGTACAGGCAGAGCGAATGCTACGTGAAGGGCTCCGGCACCTGCCGGGTGTTGCGAGCATGCGGTCTCGGCAAGCGGGCATTGCCTGAAGCAGGTGTGGGCGGTCTCCGCGAACGATGGACGGTATTAGTGCCAGGCTCCTGCTGTCGGCGGTGCCTGTTTTCTTTCTGTCGAGGGGGTGACGTGGTGTCGCAGGGAGCCATCGTGCGCGAGTACGGCAACGAACCTATGGTGAAACCCCCTACGGCACTTCTTCGGAATCCCGCCATCAGCAGCCATGCCGCGGTTCTCTACGGACTCATCGCCGTCTATCTGTCCATTGAACACACCAACCCGAACCACCGGCGTCTTGCGCTCGACATGGGCGTAAGCGTGCCGACCGTAAGACGAGCGCTCAAGGAACTCGTTGACGCAGGTTGGGTGCAGGTCAGACCCGATGTGGATGTTCGTGGACAGCGCGTCGCCAGCATCTACAGATTGATGGGCGAAGACGGAAGCCCGCTGTTCGAGGCTGTCAACCGCTCGCTTGCCGACGATGAAAAACGCTTTGTGTACTTCATCCAACGCGGAGAAGACGGACCAATCAAGATCGGCGTAAGCGTCGACGTGGCGGGTCGTCTGCGAACCCTCCGGGCCGCGTCGCAGGAGCCCCTGGTGCTTCTCGGCACACTTCCAGGTGGGGCGGATCTCGAGCAGGTTCTCCACGACCGCTTCAGGGATCAGAGGGTCCGTGGGGAGTGGTTTCGGGCTTCGCCTGAGCTGCTGCGGCTGGCGGGCGGGGGTAGCTAAATAGGGAAGCGGGGTGCCGGGGTGCTGCTGCCATCGCCGGAGATGGTCGCGCGGCGGCATGGTGCTAGCCGTACCGGGGCTAACCTGGGTCAGTTCAGGCAGAGGGAACCGTGCCCGTCAGCAGAGGATCATACATCGAGGTGGTTGCCTTGGCTCCAACTCTGAAACGCCGTTACGATGAGATCTCTTCGTCAGACTTGGCGGCGGCAGGGGTGACGATAGGAGTGCCGCCTGTCATCCTTCAAACCCCAGCGCTGTCGCTCTTCGAGAAACTCGTCTATGGCCACCTCCTGCAGTTTGCAGAACATGGTCACTCAGAGCCCAGCGCCAAGGACATTTCGGTAGCCATGGGACGGTCCTACAGAGCGGTGAGCGCGGGGCTCTCCACCTTGGAACGGTTCGGCTTGATTCGGAGGTGGCTGGTCGGCTATCAGATTCTGCCGCTCCCGACGTGGCTGGCAGATACAGTTCGTTTAGGAGCTCTTCCTGAAGACCTGTTCGAAGTCATGCCTCCAGCGCCCTTCCCTTGCGTTGGAGATGACGCTGACTCGTATCGGCAGATCTCCGTCGGTGGGGAACGAGCGGTGGCGAAGACGCTTCGAGCCTGTGGATGGACCGTAGGATACCGAGGATCCCAACTTGGGGCCGGGTACGACATTCAGGGGTCTCTTGACCATCTTCGGGCTCGTGTTGAGGTCAAGACCTCAGCAGAGGGCCCGATACGTTTCATCCTGATGTCGGCTGTTGAGTGGCGCACCGCCAAACGCTTCGGCGACAGCTATTTTCTGGCTCTGGTCGACGAGTACGGGTCTCCCCTCGAATCCATATGGTTCGTCCAGAACCCTTACAGCATCAGCGATTCGCCACGCATAAAGCGAGAGGTCCTTCGGCCGCACGCGTTCCGGGCCGCGGATCTTCTGGCTGCGATGATAGGCGCGTGAGGCCGGGGCGGGAACCTCGCCGTAGACGGTTCTCCAGGGAGGTGCTCCTGTGACCAAGCCCGCCCAAACAGAACAGGATCAGAAGGTCCACGTAAGGCGTCGCTACCTGCACTTCGCCATGGTGCCGGTACAACTTGTGAAATCCAAGGTGATCTCCGCACAAGCCGTGCGGGCGTTTGCCTTGTTGGACAGCTACTGCAGTTGGGACACGAACAGGGCCCATCCGGCGCACGACCGCCTCGCAAACGACATGGGCGTCAGCGTTCCCACACTTCGCCGAGCGATCAAGGAGCTCGTGGATGCGGGCTATGTGTCCGTCGAGGGTACCTTCGACGAAAGAGGTGCGCGCACGGGGACCATCTACACTCTCAACGATCCACAGGACGTATACGGTATGCATTCTATGCGTTCGGCTGAGCACGACGGTTTGACCCCGTGCTCACCTGTGATCACGGAGGTACTCGCCGGCAAGCAGGGGCCTGATCAGGGGTGCCACCCAAGCAATACAGACTCCGTTCAAGGTGCTGTGCCTCCGTCCGAAGACAAACCCAAGGATACTGCACCTTCAGGGAGTGGAGTTCCGGGATCGTTAGAACCAGAAGCAAACACCGCGCGTACGCGGGCACGGGTTAACTCCGCGCGCACGCGCATGAAGGCTCCTCCGAACCCCGACGTGCGGCCCCTGCTTCTACGCCATGCGCAGTCGTATGAGGCGAAGGTCGGGGCCCCGTACCCGATTGCCTGGGGGAAGGACGGCGCGATCGTGAAGCGCCTGCTCGCGACCTACGGACGCGACGGACTTGTATTGCTGCAGGACACATACTTCGCGCAGAAGGCCGATAGCCAGGCTGCGCTCCGGGGCTACACGGTGCAGTGGCTGGAGCACGAAGCTCCCGCGCTGATGGCCCGGATCAAGATGCACGAGAGCCTGACGGACGAGCAGCGGCAGATCGTTGCCGCACTTTGCGCAGAGGGCATGGCGGAGAGTACGGCGACGGCGATTGCGGGCGAGCGCCCTATCGCTGACATCCTGCGCCAGCTCCGTGCCCATGAGGCGCGCAAGGACCGGCTCCGCAACCCGGCGGCCGCTCTGGTCAAGGCGATCCGTGAGGGGTGGGAGGTACAAGACGAGCCCGCACCCGCCTACTACCAGCCGCTCAAGCCTGCGGCCGCGTCGGAAGGCGGGCAGGCCGGCCCACCGCCCGAGGAAGTGCGCCTTCTCATGGAGCGCACCATCGCCCAACTAACGGGGAGGTAGGTCAATGGGCCAAGAGGCGACAGTTCCGAAGGTGCGCCGGAAGCGGCGCAAGCCGCTCAAGGCCACCGTGACCTTGCCTTTGGAGGAGTACCAGCAGATGCGGGCGCTGGCGATCGCGGGACGCCGCGCCTTCGACGCTCTGAACGAGGACGTCGTTTCCCAGGAGAACGTGAACAGCGTGGTGTGGTCACTCTGGCGGGCGATGGAGGG
>JAJZIE010000128.1 GCA_021810725.1 Bacillota bacterium
TCTATCTTTTGAGGCGCAAGGAGGCCGACAGGAGCGTCCTTGGCGATCTCGAGGCCCTGGAGGGCGTCTCGCAGTTCCCGGCGCGCGTCAAGTGCGCAACGCTCGTCATGAACGCCTTTGAACAGGCGATCGACCGGATCCGGTCTGAAGGGGGAGATCCGAAGTGAGTGAGCGGCCAGATATCACTGGCGTCGAGGAATACCAGTACGGGTTCCACGAGCGCGACATTTCGGTGTTCCGCACCGAGAAGGGCCTCACGCGCAAGGTGGTCGAGGCGATCTCGGAGATGAAGGGCGAGCCCGACTGGATGCGCGACTTCCGCCTGCGCAGTCTCGAACTGTTCCAGCAGAAGTCGATGCCGAAGTGGGGCGGGGACCTCTCCGGGCTCAACTTCGACGACATCACCTACTACGTGCGGCCGATGGACGAGAAGGGCCGGACGTGGGAGGACGTGCCGCAAGAAATCAAGGACACGTTCGAGAAGCTGGGCATCCCGGAGGCGGAGCGCAAGTTCCTCGCCGGCGTGTCCGCCCAGTACGACTCGGAGGTCGTCTACCACAACATCCGCCACGACCTCGAGGAGATGGGCATCGTCTTCCTCGACACGGATTCCGCCCTGCGCGAATACCCGGACCTCTTCAAGGAGTATTTCGGCACCGTCGTGCCACCCGAGGACAACAAGTTCGCGGCCCTCAACTCGGCCGTCTGGTCCGGCGGCAGCTTCATCTACGTGCCGAAGGGCGTCGAGGCGAAGGTGCCGCTGCAGGCCTACTTCCGCATCAACGCCTCGCAGATGGGGCAGTTCGAGCGCACCCTGATCATCGTCGACGAGGATGCGATGGTGCACTACGTCGAGGGCTGCACGGCCCCGATCTACACCGAGTCCAGCCTGCACTCGGCCGTGGTCGAGATCGTCGTCAAGAAGGGCGGCCGCTGCCGCTACACGACAATCCAGAACTGGGCGCCGAACGTCTACAACCTTGTGACGAAGCGCGCCGTGGCCCACGAGCACGCCACGATGGAATGGATCGACGGCAACATCGGCTCGCAACTGACCATGAAGTACCCGTCGGTCTACATGGTCGGAGAAGGGGCCCACGCCCACGTCCTTTCGATCGCGGTCGCCGGCAAGGGTCAGCACCAGGACGCCGGCGCCAAGGCGGTCCACCTGGCGCCGAACACCACCTCGACCATCATCTCGAAGTCGATCTCCCGCGGTGGCGGCAAGACCACCTACCGCGGTCTCGTCCACTTCGGCAAGGAGGTCAAGGGCTCGAAGGCCAAGGTGAACTGCGACACGCTGATCTTCGACGAGGACTCGAAGGCCGACACCGTGCCGACCAACGAGGTGCTCGACAACCGTGTCACGATGGAGCACGAGGCCACCGTCTCCCGCGTCTCCGAGGAGCAGCTCTTCTATCTGCGCAGCCGCGGGCTGACGGAGGAGGAGGCCACGCGCATGATCGTGATGGGCTTCATCGAGCCGTTCACCAAGGAACTGCCGATGGAGTACGCGGTGGAGATGAACCGCCTGATCAAGCTCGAGATGGTGGGATCGGTCGGCTAAGGCAGGAGGCCCACGATGGAGTTCACGGCAGTAGCGCGCGACGAGGAGGTCCAGGAGGGGCACGCCCTGCGCCGCATCGTCGGCGGTGTACCGGTGGCGCTCTTCCGCGTGGCGGGGCAGATCTACTGTCTCGACGACACTTGCACCCACGCCTACGCTTCGCTTTCGGAAGGCAGGGTGGAGGGGCGCATCGTCACCTGTCCACTGCATGGCGGCCAGTTCGACATCCCGACCGGCAGGCCGGTCCACCTGCCGGTGGTGGAGGCAGCGGAGACGCATCCCGTACGGGTCGAGGACGGCCAGGTCCTGGTCGGCTACGAACCCGACGAGGACGACGACTACGAGTAGGGAACGAGGGGGGAGCGCCATGCGACTGAGTACACGCAGCGAATACGGACTGCGGGCTCTGGTGTCGCTCGTGCACCGGCAAGGAGACCAGCCGGTGCCGCTGCGGGTGATCGCGGAGGATGAAGGGATTTCCGAGCAGTATCTCGAGCAGATCTTTGTGGAGCTGCGGCGTGCGGGCTTCGTCCTGAGCGTACGCGGAGCGAAGGGCGGCTACCGCTTGGCGCGGCCGTCGCAGGACATCCGGGTCGGGGACGTGATCCGGCTGCTCGAGGGTTCGCTCGCGCCTTACGACTGCCTCGACGGCGAGGGCCCCGGCTGCGGCAAGCAGGACCGCTGCTACACGCGACGCGTCTGGCAGAAGCTGCAGGACTCGATCGAGGATACCCTGGGCCAGATGTCGCTCGCGGAGGCGGCGTCGGAGCCCGTTTGACGATGCGAAGGACGTGCAGGCCGGGGCCCTGAGGCCCCGGCCTGCACGCGTCTTCCGGTATGCTGTGCCCTGGCCCGCATGCGTTGTGGACTCGTGCAAGTGCGCATACTTCTCGACGCGCACATCGGCAGGAGGGAACTTGATGGACGACTACCGCGAGGTGCTGCCCGAGGATTGGCAGGGGCGCTATCAGGAGTTTCTGGCCCAGCCTGAGGTGCGGCAGGCCATCGCGACCGGGGACTCTGACCTTTTCTTCAAGACCTATCCGCGCGTGGTGAACGGTCCGCCACCATTCGTGACTCCGCCGCCGGTGCCGTCCGACAGCCGCGTCGGTCTCGTCAGCACCGCCGGCCTCTACCTGCCTGGTCAGGCGCCGTTCCGCTGGCAGGGGCTTTTTGGAGACACGAGCGTGCGCACATTGCCGCTTCGGCCGCTCGACGGATACTCGATCGCGCACGGCCACTACGACGAGGGGCCGGTGCGCCAGGATCAGAATGTGCTCTGGCCGGCCGCGCTCCTCGCGGAGCTCGTGCGGCTCGGTGAGATCGGTTCCATCGCAGCCACCGGCTACGCGATCGACGGCTACTGCACCGACGCGATCGGACTCGTGCGCGAGGCCGGAGAGGCGATCTACGCCGGCATGCGCGACGAGGGCGTCGACATCGCTTTGATCGTGCCCGTCTGACCGCTCTGTCATCAGTCCGGGGGACTGATCGCGAGGATGCTCGAGGCGCGGGGTATCGCAACGGTGATGCTCGGCAACATGCCGAGGCGCATGGAACTGATTCGACCGCCGCGGGCTCTCAGGGTGCGCGCGCAGAACGGCCAGATGATCGGGCTGGTCCACGAGCGCGAGGCGCAGCTCTTCGTGTTGCGCCAGGCGCTGGGACTGCTCGATGTGGCGCCCGGCGACGGGGAGTGGGTACTCAAGACCTGCCCCGAACGGCCATGAACGCCAAGGCGGCAAAAACGGGTCTGTCCACCCGCTCGGGCGCAGCGGCGATCCGGCATCAGGCGGAGGTGGCGATCTGTTGCCGGAGCAGTCGATAGATCGGCTGGTCGGCGTAGCCGACGTCCCACAATGCTATGCCAGCCAGGTGGTCGCGACGCGCGAGCGCGATTTTCTGGGCGACGCTCCGGCGACTTTCCCACCAGAAGGTCTGCCCGTCGACACTTGACGTCATCTCCTGGTAGCGCCCGCTCCACCGCCCGTGCGCCTTGGCCGCGGCCGGCAGGCTCGCGTAGGGCACCGTCGTAGCGTTCAGGCTGCCCGCTGGCCACGCGTAGCCGTAGAGGGCGACGCCCAGATAGATCTTGGACGCCGGCACGTCGCGGCGCAGCCGCGCCTCGACCCGCTCGACCCAGTTGAGGGCGGCTACGGGACCTGCAGCGGTCCCCTGGGAATGTTGGTCATAACTCATGAGGACGAAAGCGTTCACTTCCGGGGCCAGCCTCGGGTAATCGTAGGCCCCTCCGGAGTACGGGACGACATCCAGCGTGATGCTCTCCGACCGGGGCAGTGTGTCCCTCAGCTGAACCAGGAAGGCTGTGAGCTCTGTTCTCACGCGGGTGTGCGGCGGCTCGAAGTCGAGGTTGACGCCTTGAAAGCCCATGGCGGAGACCATGTGATCGATCGCCTGTACGGCACGCGTTCTTGTCGCGGGACTCGCGAGGAAGGCCTGGGTTCCGGTCGCGTCATTGACGAGCGGCACGATGGACATGTGTTTGCGCCGTGCCATCTGCAGCAGCTTCTGGTCCACCTTGGGCACCAGCGTTCCCTGCGCGTCGAGCGAGTACCAGAAGGGAGACAGGGCGGTCAGGACCGCGCTGTTCGCAGATAGCGCAGCCAGAGGCTGCGCCTGGCTGTGTGCCCAGAAGCCGAGTACGGCCAATGTTCCGGGGCGCGCCGCAGCGCTGCGCACCGCCGCCGACCGCGGCAGAAGTGGAGCGGGCGTGTTGCCCGAACCGACGCGGCTCGGCCCGCAGCCAGCCACCGCAAGCATCAGGCACAGCACCACACCGCCTGACCGTGCTGAAAGGATCGCCGTGGCAGACCACCTCCGTCCAAGCCTCCGCCACAGCGCCCGACGGTATCCGCCGCTCCGCGCGACAGCCCCGCGGCCTGCCGACGATCGCACGCTTGCGCGCTGGTTGGCGAAGTTCGCAGGGAGGGCCACACCGCGCAGGGTGTGGCCCCGATCTCGCGGGCACCGGGCCGTTGGTCCGGCGCGTGTTCGTGGGAGTTCTGCAGCGGTCCGGCCGCAGGAACGACCCCCGCGCTCGCCGCGACCTCAGGCGAGGGCTGTCCTGAACGCCTTGGCGACCTCCGCGGGATGGGCACCGGACACGTCATGGTGGGTGACGAGGCGAATCCGCGTCGGTCCGGAGGTGCCGCAGAGTACGCCTTCGCGGGCGAGGGCATCGACGACGGGCCCGGCCGGGCGGTCGAGGTCCACCTGCACCATGTTGGTCTCCACCTTCGCGAGATCGCAGGTCAGGTGCGGCATGTCCTGCAGCGCCGCCGCGATGTCCTGGGCGAGCTGGTGGTCCTCCTGCAGCCGTCCTACCATCTTCTCGATGGAGATCAGGCCGGCCGCCGCCAGAATTCCCGCCTGCCGCATGCCGCCGCCCAGGACCTTGCGGTTCTTGCGCGCCTCGGCGATGAATTCGCGCGTTCCGGCGAGCACGGAGCCCACCGGAGCGCAGAGCCCCTTCGAGAGGCAGCACATCACGCTGTCGGCCCCCGCCGCCGCCTCGGCCATCGTGATGCCTTGCGCGACCGCCGCGTTCGCGAGGCGCGCGCCGTCAAGGTGCACCTTGAGCCCAAGGCTATGCGCGAGATCGGTGACCGCCCTGAATTCCGTGAGCGGGTGCACCTTCCCGCCCGCGCGGTTGTGCGTGTTTTCGAGGCAGAGCAGGCGCGGCGTCGGGTAGTGGATGTTCTCCTCGCGCACGGCGCCGCGGACCAGATCCGGCGTCAGGAGGCCGGCCGGTGTGTGGATGGTGCGGGGTTGCGCTCCCGCCAGGCGGGCGATGCCCCCGACCTCGTACCAGTAGACGTGGGCCTCGGCCTCCACCAGAACCTCGTCGCCCGGCCGGCAGTGGGTCATGACGGCCACCTGGTTGCCCATGGTGCCGCTGGGGACGAAGAGCGCCGCCTCCTTGCCGAGCCACTCGGCCGCCACGGACTCGAGCCGGTTGACCGTCGGGTCGTCGCCCCAGACGTCGTCGCCGACCTCGGCCGAAGCCATGGCGGCGCGCATCTCGTCGGTCGGTTTCGTTACGGTGTCGCTGCGCAAGTCTATCAAAGGAGATCCCTCCACCTAAGGAGTTCGCCCAGTGAAAGCGAAGAACCTCCGCTTGCGCGGAGGTTCCGAAGACCCCACCATGCCGTTCCCGCTCGCGTTTTGAACCTGCCTCAGGCAGGTGGGTGCCGGCCCCGGGACATCGAGGTTCCCCGGAAAGGGGGCGTGCCGTTCCCGTCTCGAGAATCCTGGCTCCCGCAGTTTTGGTGTTGGCTCAAAACTGCTTATAAGGGGTCGCACATGGTCGGGCGCTGCGTGGGTCAGTATAGCACCGCGCCTCCGGCCCTTCAAAGCGCCGTTGGCACCTTGACGGGCCGTGCGGCGGCGTTCCCGCGAGCAAAGAGGCGCATAGCATCGGCCCGCACACGCGAAACTAGATGCCGGAGGTGTCGGCATGCGCTTTATGGGCACCGTCGTACGATTCATCGTCGCGGCGATCGTCCTGATGCTGGTCGGCTACATCGTGCCGGGGTTCAGCCACCTGACGTTCGGAGAGGCGCTCGTGGCCGCGCTTGTGATCGCGGCGGTGAGCTACCTGATCGAGCTGATGATGGGTCGGCGCAACTCGACGTATGGCCGGGGCATCGTCGGCTTCCTGGTATCGGCGGTCGTGATCTGGCTCGTGCAGTTTGTCGTGCCAGGCATGCACGTCTCGGCGATCGGCGCCCTGCTCGCTGCGTTCGTCATCGGCGTCGTCGATCTCCTGATTCCCACGGCGATCCGCTAGGCTTTCTCTTCCGCCGGCCGAAGGTCCAGGTGCAGCTCCTCGAGCTGATGGCTGGACACTTCGGCCGGCGCGCCTGTCAGAAGGTCCGTGCCCTTTGCCGTCTTCGGGAACGCGATGACATCGCGGATGCTCGAGGCGCCCGCGAGCAGCATGCAGAGGCGGTCGAAACCGAACGCCACACCCCCGTGCGGCGGCGCGCCGAACCGGAAGGCGTCAAGCAGGAAGCCGAACTTGCCCTGCGCCTCCTCCTCACCCAGTCCGAGCAGGTGGAAGACCCGCTCCTGGAGTTCCCGCTCGTGGATGCGGATCGAGCCGCCGGCCACCTCGACGCCGTCGAGGACGAGGTCGTAGGCTTGTGCCCGCACCGCGAGCGGCTCGGCCTCGAGGCGACCGACGTCCGCAGGGTTCGGATGCGTGAAGGGATGGTGGCGCGAGACCGCGCGGCCTTCCTCCTCGCTCCACTCCATGAGCGGGAAGTCGGTGACCCAGAGCAGCCGGTGCTCGCCCGAGCGCCAGCCGAACATGTCGGCAAGCGTCAGCCGCAGATGGCCAAGCGCCAGGCTGACCTTCTCGTCGTCACCCGCGAGCACGAGGGCCGCATCGCCGTCCTGGAGCCGAAGTCCCTCCCGC
>JAJZIE010000129.1 GCA_021810725.1 Bacillota bacterium
TCGGCCGTCTCCGCGCTCATGCCTACACCGTGGTCTTGGACCCATGCCACCGCCATGTCCTCGGCCCGCCGCCAGCCGAGCTCGATCTCGGTACCTTCCGGGTTGTGCCGCACCGCGTTGTCGACCGGGAGGTCGAGGACCTGCCCGACCTCCGCGGCGGGCGCGCCGATCCAGGTCTCCTGAGCTCCCTCGCTGAGGTGGTGGCCGCGCGCGGCGCGGCGCACCGCCTGGGCAAGGTCCGAGAGGGCCTCGGCCTCCTTCGCGTCGAGATCGCGGATGCGGGCCGCGAGCCGCGCGGCCTCGCGCTGCGCGAGCGCCGCGGCCTCCACCGCGGCGTTGCCTTTGAGACGGCCGCCGGCCAGAAGCTCTAGGGTGCCCAGCACCGTCGAGAGGGGTGTCCTGAGGTCGTGCAGGGTCATCTCGCGCAGGGCCCGCTCGCGCTGCTCGGAGGCTTCGAGGGCCCCGAACATCTGGCCAAGGCGGCTGAGCATCTGCTGCAGTGCCTCGGCGAGATCGCGGATCTCGCGCACGCCATGGCTCGTCGGCAGGCTGGTTTCGAGGTCCCCCGTCTCGCTGATGCGCGTGGCTTCCGCGGAGAGCGAGGAGAGCGGCGCCGTCAGGCCCCGCGCCACGCCCTCGGCGACGATGGCCGCCAGCAGCACGGCCGCGAGGGTCACCAGCGCCAGGACGCCTTCGAGGATGTGCACCGGCCGATCGACGCTCGTCATGTTGATCTGTTCGAGGAAGAGGCCGCCCGGCACCGGCACGGTGTAGCGGAGGCTGCGCGACTGCTGGCTCACGCCGAGCGGAGGTGGCGACTGAGGCACGTCCCCGACCGAAAACGCCCGGTGGCCGCCCGGGCCGTAGATGGCGATCGACTCGCCGAGCGGCAGACGGTCCGGCACCGCACCCGTGTGCAGGTAGAAGCCGACCGTGGAGCGGGCGGAGGCCATGAGCTGCGACTGCAGGTTGTGCACGAGCACGCTGCGCAGGAAGTAGACGGCGCCGAAGTCCGCGAGCAGGAGCGATGCGCCGACCAGCGCCACCATGGCCACGAGCAGGCGGCGGCTCAGGCTGTGCAGACGGCGTTCAGCCTTCGCCATGCTCGTCCAGGCGGTAGCCGAAGCCGCGCACCGTATGGATCAGGCGGGGCCCGAGGGCTTCGAGTTTGCGCCGGAGATAGCTGATGTACACGTCGAGCACGCCTTCGCCGACCTCCGCGTCGAAGCCCCAGACGCGCTCGAGGATCTGTTCGCGCGTCAGGACCCGGCGCTGGTTGCGCAGGAAGAAGCAGAGCAGGTCATACTCTCGCCGGGTGAGATCGAGCGGCTGGCCGGCGCGCAGCGCCTGCTGGCGCTCGAGGTGCACCTCGACGTCGGCGAAGCTCAGCACCGGCAGCTTGTCCTCCGGGACGGGCCTGCGAGAGACGGCGCGCATGCGCATCACGAGTTCCTCGAACGCGAAGGGCTTCGCGACGTAGTCGTCCGCGCCCAGCTCGAAGCCGTGCACGCGATCGGGGACGCTGCCGCGGGCGGTCAGCATGATCACCATGATGCCGCGGTCCTTGAGGCGGGGCACCAGGGCGAAGCCGGATCCGTCCGGCAGGTTGACGTCAACCAGGGCCAGCTGGAAGGTGCTGCGCTCGAGCAGCGCAAGCGTGTCGGCGACCGAGCCGGTGATCGTGGGCTCGAAGCCTTCGGACGTCAGCCCAAGGCGCAGGGTGGCGCCGAGGGAAGGATCGTCCTCCACCACCAGGACACGCATCGCGATGGCCCCCTCCGCCCTCTGTCTGGGACATATTGTAGCCGAGCGGCGGGGGGAGGTCAGCAATGGGAACCGACGGCCGTGGCAGGATTCTCCGCGTCGCCCCATAATTCTCTAGCCGTTGAATTCGGAAGGGAGAGGCTGCACCTTGTGGGCGATGGTCGTCAAGGAGTTTCTCCAGCTCCGGCGGGATCGCCGGACCCTCGCGATGATGATCGTGCTTCCCCTCATGCTGCTGATCATCTTCGGCTACGCGGCGAGCTTCGACGTCTCGCGGATCCCGACGGTCGTCGTGGGACCTTCGGCCAAAGCCTATGCCCAGCGCCTGGAGAAGCCGTTTGCGCTGGCCGGCGCCTACCCTGCGCAGGGTCTCGCCGCGGCACGGCGGGACCTGCGCGATGGCAAGGCGGACGTGGCCTTCGTCACAGGAGGCGGGGCGACGCGGGTGCTGGTCAACGGCGCGGACCTCTTCACCGCGCGCGCGGCTGAGACGGCCGTGGCCAGGATGGCCGCGGCCCAAGTCGACCTGCCGCGTCTTCAGGCGCAACTGCGGCGGCTGCTGCCGCCGGGGCATGGAGACTTGTTCCACACACCCCGGCCCACGAAGGTCGACGTGCTCTACAACCCCGGTCTCAAGACGGCGCTCGTCATGGTGCCGGGGCTCGCTGGCGTCATCCTGGTCTTCATCGGCACCCTCATCGCCAGCCTGGGCGTGGTGCGCGAACGCCAGGCCGGCACCTTCGAACAGCTGGCGGTGATGCCGCTCTCGCCATGGGACGTGCTGATCGGCAAGATCGCGCCGTATTTCCTCGTCGCCGCCGTGGATCTGGGCCTCGTGCTCGGCGTCGGCATGTGGCTCTTCGACGTGCCGATGCACGGTTCGTGGGCACTGCTGATCCTGGGTGCGCTGCTCTTCCTGTTCGTCACGCTGAGCATCGGTGTCCTGATCTCGAGCGTCTCGCAGAACCAGGGGCAGGCGATCCAGCTGGCCATGCTCACCGTCCTGCCGCAGATCCTGCTCTCCGGGCTGATCTTCCCTCTCTCCTCGATGGCGGTGGGCGTGCGCTGGATCGCCTACGTCCTGCCCCTGACCTACTTCGTCGAGATCAGCCGCGGCGTGATGCTGCAGGGCCAGACCGTCGCCGACCTCTGGCGGCCGTTCGTCTATCTGGCCGCCCTCGGCGCTGTGGCGGTCACCTTCGCGACCTTGCGCTTCTACCGCCTGCTCAATCCCGCGGCCGGGCGGGACCGCCACCGCACGAGCGCCGCCGGGAAGGTGAGGGCATGACGTTCGGACTGCGGGGAGTCAGCGTGCGCCGCGGGGGTGTGCTCGCGCTTCAGGATGTCGACATCGTCCTGCCGCCGGGCGAGGTGCGGGTGGTGGTCGGAGGGGACGGAGCCGGCAAGACCACGCTGCTCTCGACCCTTGCCGGCGCCTTGCGTCCAATGGAGGGAGAGGTGCTGCGGCCGGAGGCGCGGCGCATTGGCTACCTGCCGGCCGCCTCCGGTGTGTACCCGGATCTTTCCGTGGCGGAGAACCTGGCCTTCGCCGCTGCGGCCTATGGCAGCCGTGGCGCGCAAGCGAGGGAGCGGCGCCGCATGCTGCTGGCCCGCGCGGGCCTCGCAGGCGTCGAGCAGCGCCTCGGCGCGCAGCTGTCCGGCGGCATGCGCCAGAAGCTCGGCGTCATCCGTGCCATGCTGCACCATCCAGACCTCCTGATCCTCGACGAGCCGACGACGGGTGTCGATCCCGTGAGCCGCCGGGAACTCTGGTGGCTGATCGCGCATGCGGCGGCCGAGGGCAGCGCGGTCGTCGTGGCCACCACCTACGTGGACGAGGCCGAGCGTGCGGCGGAACTCCTGCTCCTCGACCACGGCAGGACGCTTGGCTCCGGGACGCCGCAGGCGGTGGCCGCCGCGATGCCGGGCAGGCTCTACGCGGGCGATGATCCGCCGCGGGGCGACGCGGTGGACAGGGCCTGGCGCCGTGGCCGGCCCTGGCGGCTCTGGTGCCCGGATGAGCAGGCGCCGGGGAAAGGGTGGCGGGAGGTTCGGGCGGACCTTCAGGACGCCGTCACGGTCGCCCTGTTGCGCTGGGAGCTCTCGCGGCGGGGAGGCGCGGCATGATGACGGAGCCGCTGGCCGAGGGCCTCCACGTGACAAGGCGCTTCGGCGCGGCGGTCGCGGTGCGGGACGTGAGCGTGACCGTGCGGCCGGGAGAGGTTCTGGGGCTCCTGGGTGCCAATGGCGCCGGCAAGACCACGCTCTTGCGCATGCTGCTCGGGCTGCTGCCGCCCTCGGAGGGAGCGGTGCGGCTGTTCGGTCGAGGACCGTCGCTCGCCCTGCGCCGCCACATCGGCTACATGCCGCAGGGGATGGGGCTCTACGAGGACCTGACGCCGGAAGAGAACCTGCGCTTTGCCAGGGCGGTGTTCGGTGTGGACCTGAGCCTGCGTCGGAATGAGTTCCCGGACGTGCCGGTCGGCGCGCTGCCGCTCGGCTTGCAGCGACGCGTCGCCTTCCGGCAGGTGCTGCAGCACCGACCGCGGCTCTTGGTGCTCGACGAGCCAACGTCCGGCGTCGACCCGCTGATGCGGGCGCGCCTGTGGCAGGAGGTGCGGGCGGCCGCAGACCAGGGTGCCGGCGTGCTGATCACGACGCATCACATGGAGGAGGCCGAGCAGTGCGACCGGCTGGTCGTGATGGCAGACGGGCGGGTGGTCGCCGAGGGCGGTCTCGAGGAGATCCTGGCGGGGGAGGAAGTGGTCCTCGTCGAGATCGCCGACTGGGCTCAGGCCATGACGCTGCTCGAAACGGCGGGGTACGAACCGGCGCTGGTCGGACGCTCGCTCCGGCTTGCGGCGAGCGCGGAACCTGAGGTGCGGCGGGTCCTCAGCGGCCAGGAATTCCAGATCCGGCGGGCCCCCGCGACGCTCGAAGAGCGGTTCGTGGCGCTGGCCGCGCGGCGGAGTTGACCGGCTCCGCGGGCGGGGGCGGGAAGCGGCGGGGACGCCGGCCGGGTCCGAGCGGCACCCGTGAAGCCATCCTCGCCGCCGCCCGGGACCGTTTCACATCGCAGGGCTACGACCGGACCAGCCTGCGGGAGATCGCGGCCGACGCCGGCGTCGACCCCGCCCTCATCCACCACTACTTCCGCGACAAGGCGGCGCTGTTCCTTGGAGCGATGCGCGTGCCGGACCTCGAGCTGGCCCTTGGGCAGGCGCTAGCGCCTGCCGGCGGCGCAGCGGACCCGGAGCAGATCGGCCCGAGGCTCCTGCGCGCCGCGGCGCTGCTCTGGGGTGACCCGGAGCTGCCGCGCACGTTGGCGGGGCTCCTGCGCACCGCCGCCACGAACGAGCAAGGTACGGCCATGCTGCGGGAATTCCTCGGTCACGCGGTGCTGAGCCGCATTGCCAAGGCGCTTCCCAGCCCCGACGCCGAGCTGCGCGCGAGCCTCGTCGGCAGCCAGATCTTCGGACTCCTGATGGCCAGAGTGGTGCTGCGCCTCGAGCCCCTCGCGTCCCTGCCCGTCGAGGACCTTGTGCGGGTGATCGGCCCGACCCTGCAGCGCTACCTCACGGGCGACATCGGCACCGGCTCCAGCGACTAGTGCCAGGGTCTGTCAGCCGCGTGGCGGCCCCGTAAGGTCACGCACCGGAGATACGTACGGCTCGGCCTCCTGGCGGAACTCCTCCTTGGCCTGCGCGATCAGCTCCGGCTGCTCGAAGAGCGCGCAGGCCGACCGCGCGAGCACATGTGCCGCATAGAGCATGCCGCGATGGCCGATGGCGCTACCGGCGGCGACGACGTTCTGCCAGGAGTGGCCGGGGGTGCCGAGCGGCGCCGTGACGGTCGTGATCTGGGCCGTGGGCACGAGGTGGGATACGTCCCCCACGTCCGTCGAGCCGCTGTCCCATTCGCCATAGCCGTAACTCGGCGCCACCGTCTCCACGAGGCTGCAGTCGGGGGGCAGGGAGAGGCCGCGGCGCCGCAGCTGGCGCAGCTCGCGCCCTAAGGCGTCCACGGGGAACGTCGCCTGAAGCGCGCGTGCCAGCTCGTGCTCGCCGCTACTGTATCTTGGCGCCCCCAGAGCTTCCATCTGGCGCTGCAGGAGATCCCCCAGGGTGCGGTTGGGCAGGGTGTCGTAGCAGCCCGTGACGAGTTCCACCTCGTGCGTGACGCCGGCCATGAGCGCGGCGCCCTGCGCCACGTCCAGCAGGCGCCTCGAGATCGCCTCGACTTCACCGCGGCGCGGCGCCCTGACGTAGTACCAGACTTCGGCGTGGGCGGGAACGACGTTCGGGGCGTCGCCGCCATCCGTGATCACGTAGTGGATGCGCGCGTTCGAGGGGACGTGCTCGCGCAGGAAGTTCGCGCCGACATCCATCAGCTCCACCGCGTCCAAAGCGCTGCGGCCGTCCTCGGGGTTCGCCGCGGCGTGCGCGGCCGTGCCACGAAAGCGCACGCGCAGCGAGTTCATGGCCTGCGTGCTGGTCGCCCAGACAGCGTTCGTGGTGCCGGGATGCCAGGTCAAGGCGCAGTCGACTTCGTCGAATAGTCCTGCCTTGGCCATGAACACCTTGCCGACCAGCGTTTCCTCCGCGGGACAGCCGTAAAAGCGCACCGTGCCGCGAAGTTTGCCTTCTCGCACCGCCTGCGCCACGGCGATGGCCGCCGCCGCGGAGGCCGTGCCGAGGAGGTTGTGGCCGCAGCCGTGCCCGGCTCCTCCCTCCGCCAGCGGACGGGCCTCCGCGATCCCTGGCGCCTGGCTGAGACCTGGCAGAGCGTCATATTCGCCCAGGAGGGCGATCACCGGCGAGCCTCGGCCGAAGCTCGCGACGAAGGCGGTGGGCATGGAATCGACGCCCTGGAGCTCGAAACCCTCTGACGCGAGCAGATCCATGAGCGCCCGACTGCTCGCCGTCTCCCGCAGGCCCGTCTCCGGCGTGGACCAGATGAGGTCGCTCAGATCCGTGAGCGTCCGCCGGTGGCTTTCGAGATACGCTTCAACGCTTGCCATGCGTTTCACCATCCTGCCTTCATGGGCTGATCCGGAATTCTGCGGCGCCTATTTAGATGCCGCTGAAAAAGTGGAACCGACGGGTAGCCGGGCGGGGTCGCGCATGGTGGTGTCACCCGGTTTCCCGATCTGTTC
>JAJZIE010000130.1 GCA_021810725.1 Bacillota bacterium
GCTCCAGAAGGCCTCTCGGGCGCACAGCCGCAAGCAACGGGGATCGCGAAACCGGCGCAAGTCGGCGATGCGGCTGGCGCGCCTGCACCGGCGGGTGCGTAACCAGCGGCGGGACTTCCTGCACCATGTGACTACAGAACTGGCGAAAACCAAGTCGGTGATCGTGGTCGAGAACCTTAACGTGCGGGGTATGGTCCGCAATCGGCATCTCGCGCGGCACATTGCGGACGCGAGCTGGTCAGAGTTCCGCCGGATGCTCGCCTACAAAACGGTCTGGTATGGCTCGCAACTCCTGGTCGCGCCACGGTTCTTCGCGTCCTCGAAGACGTGCAGTGCCTGCGGCGCAGTGAAGGAGCACTTAGCGCTCTCAGAGCGGACCTACCGCTGCGACGCATGCGGGGCCGTGTTGGATAGGGACCTCAACGCGGCGAGGAATCTGGAGAACCTGGCAGCCTAGTGCCCGTCGCCGGGAGTTCCCCGGAGACGCAAAACGCCTGTCTGAGCGGGAAGGGATGGACGCTCGCGATGATCCAGGAATCTCTAGGATGAGAGGAACGGTGTTGCCATGACGTGCCCAGTGTTCGAGAACTGCAAGGCTGCCGGCAAACACTGCCCTTACTGCATCAACGGCAGCGAGTACCGACCGATCGACAAGAAGGTCCTCTTCCCCGCGATCGTCGAACGGGCCCGCGAGAGGAAAGAGGCGAGGAGAGAGCACCGGGCGTCCGAGTCGTACCGCATTGGACGCCGGAGCAACCAGAAGGGCAAGCGGCGTGAGCGCGAGGTCGCGAAGCTGCTCGGTGGAGAGAGGGTCCCCCTTTCTGGGGCCTTGGACGGGCACCCGAACGACGTCATCCTCCCAAACGGCTGGCGAACCGAGGTCAAAGCTCATCACGAAGGGCTCGGCATCCTCTATACCTGGATGGCGGATGCCGAGGTCGTCGCGTTCCGGGAGCCGGGGGAGCCGTGGCTGTTCGCTCTGACCTTGACCCGCTTCAAGCTCTGGATGGACGGCGCCGGCCTGCGCCGGCAGGCGGTGACAGCGGCCATGGCCGCGATCGCCCGCGGCGCTGCCGATACAAAGGTCGGCAATGTCGTCATCGAGTCCCACGAACGAAAGTCCGGGTTCTCGAAGATCCGCCAGTGGATGGCGGCTGAGAATGCGGATGCGCTTCTATTCAAGGCTGACCGTAGGGACTGGCTGGTCGTCATGGACGAAAGGCACCTGCGCGAGATCCTCGTGTCTGTCCCTCCCGTTGCCCGTATTAGTGGGGAGTGAATTGACCGGTGCCGGTCATGGACACTCCCCACCGATCTGGCTCGGGGGTGAGTGCAATGTTGAAGTTCCTTCGAGACCGTGGCCGTGTGGAACGGCTGTTCCTCGCAGGCGCCGGTGCGCTGATGCTGGCGATGGTGGCTGGTATCTTCCGTGCTCCGCAGCCAGTGATCTTGGCCCTCGGGTTCGCTTCCGCCGGGTTGATGGCGGTCGGCTACGGCCTCGGGCTCTTCGAGGAGTTCGCTCGCCCCAACAACTAAAGCAGTGAATCGTCAGAAGCCCGGAAAGCCCGAACAAGGCTTTCCGGGCTTCGGTGTCTCCCAGCCGGCCCGCGAAAGGTGGGATCCAGATGCACACGACATTGCCGTTTTCGGAGGAAGTGCGGCGCGATCTCGTCCACGACCTGCAACGCTTCATCGGAGAGCTCGCTACGGTTGAGTTCCGCTCGATGGGGAAGAGAGGGGGCGGTGAGCTTTACAAGGGCAAGATCGTTGGGGTCTACCCCAACGGCTTTCTTCTTGATGGGGGAGGCATTGGAGGGAGAGCGTTCTTCTCCTACTCTGACTTGTTCGCCGAGCACGCCAAGATGGTGGGCGGCCCCGCGGCCTCGGCCGTACGCAGGACGGTCACGCGCCTGCGGAACGAACTCGCTCACCTTATACCATCACGGTCTGTGAGGGTCGAAACGCACGAGGCCTTGCTCGCGTAGGGGGATGTTGCGATGACCTTCGCCGACTTGAAGGCTCAATACCCGATTGCCGAAGTGGTCGCGCGTTACGCGGATCTGAAGGCAAAGGGCAGCTACCTCATTGGGCGCTGCCCTTTCCACGACGACAGGGGGCGGCCGAACATGGCCGTGTTCCCCCGAACTAATACCTTCAAATGCTTCGCTTGCGGGGCGATGGGCGACGTTCTGGACTTCGTGGCCAAGGTCGAGGACGTGCCGACTGCGGAGGCTGCCAGGCGCATCCAAGGCATACGGCAGGTGGCGCACGCGAGTCTGCCTCCGATTGCCGAGGCCCCGCGGGCTACCGACGAGGGCGTCGATTCGGTGTATCAGGCCCTGATCTCCCACCTGAGCCTGTCCGAGAAGCACGCCGCGGCGCTTCGGCGGCGCGGACTATCGCCTGAAGCCATCCGCGAGGCCGGATACCGTTCTCTCCCGTTGGACGGACGGGAGCGCGTCGTGGACGACCTCTTGCACCAAGGCGCGAGACTCGAGGGGGTCCCCGGATTCGCCCGTCCAAGGCAGGGCGGTTCGTGGAGGCTTTACGGCCAGCCTGGGCTGTTGATCCCAGTGAGAGATCCGCAGGGACGCATTCTGGGCTGCCAGGTGCGTTCCGACCGTCCGAGCGGCAACCGCTACCGCTGGCTCTCGACGCCCGACACTGACCGCCGGGCCGGCGGTGCATCGTCCGGTTCACCGTGCCACGTCGCCGGAAGGCGCTTTCTGGGCCGGCGCCCCATGGTTTGGATCACGGAGGGGCCTCTCAAGGCGGACGTGACTGCCCATAGACTTTCAGCTCCTGTGCTCGGGGTGGCTGGCGTCGCCAACTGGCGCAAGGCCATGGAGGTTGTCAAGAAGATCCAGCCCCAACGAGTCATCGTGGCGTTCGATCAGGATGAGCGCCCGGAGACCCGGCAGGCCGTTGAACGCAACCTCGCCGAGTTCCGTGAGGCCCTCCTTTCGCTTAAGGTCCGCGTACAGACAGCTTCGTGGGGAGAGGGTAAGGGGATCGACGACGCCTTGACTCTAGGGCATTCCATCGCGGTGTGTTGAGCCCTTGGCGAGGCGAGCCCTTTGAGACAGGTGCCCAATAGATGAGGAGCGCTGCGACAGCGCTCCTTCGTATGTTCAGGAGGTGTATCCATGCGCTTGCTGTGGGCCCGCGCCGAGGTGCGCGCGGGCTTCTGGACCTTCATCGTAGCAATGATCCTGCTGCTCCCTGGTGTCGCGTTGTTCGTTGACGTGGCCGGCCATGGACTCGCTAGCGCGGGGCCGCGGTGGACAGCGTGGGTCAACTCCGGCGGCTACCTGCCGTGGAACGTGATCTCCACGTACGTCGTTGATCCGAGGGCCCTGCTCTTTACCGTGGCCGCCTCGATCGCGGCCGGGATCTACATCTGGCGCCTTGCCGGCGGAGCGAACCCGAGCATCTCCGGCGGGCCGAAGGCGGCAGGTAAGGGCGAGTACGGCACCGCGCACTGGCGATCTGCCAGCGACCTTGCGCGGACCCTGAACGCCTGGCGGCCGGGCTCCAAGGAGAGCGGCGTGCTGGTTGGCCGTGCGGGCAGTGCGGCGTGGGTGTCCACGAAGGACGAGCACACGCTGCTGGTCGGCTCGACCGGTTCCGGTAAGAGCCGGCGCGTGATCCTGCCGACGATCGGTGTCATCGGGACGGTCGGCAAGGAGTCGATGGTGCTCACGGACCCGAAGGGCGAGCTCTACGCGCACAGCGCCGAGTGGCTGCGCAACCAGGGGTATGAGGTTGTCCGCTTCGACCTGCGCGAGCCCTCGCGCGGCCAGCGCTGGAACCCGATGGCTCCAGTGCTTGAGGCGATGGCGCGCGGGCGCATGGACCAAGCCACCGCGGCGGCACGCGACATCGCGCACGCCATCACCTTCGGCAGCGAGGGCGCCGCGAAGATGGAGCCCATCTGGACGCAGAGCGAGGAAGCCCTGATCACGGCGACGATCCTGGGTGTAGCCCAAGGGAAGCCGCCGAACGGCGACCCGCGCGCTCCCTGGCCGAGGCCCGAGGAGCGCACGATGGCGAGCGTCTACTCGATCATGCTGACGGGTGGCCAGGACGGCGTGAACATCGACCGCTGGATGGGGCTCTTCCCTGAGACGCACCCCGCGAGTCGGGCATACGGGCCCGTGCGGATGTCGGTCGAGAAGACGAGGGCCTCCATCCTTACAGTCACCGCTGCTTCGCTCTCGATTTTCGCCGACTCGGACATCGCCTGGTTGACCGCCCAGCAGGACTACGACCTCGCCGAGGTCGGTCGCAGGCCGATGGCCGTCTTCCTAGTGATCCCCGACGAGCGGGCCACCCGTTACCCGTTGGCGACGCTCTACCTGCAGCAGACGATGCAGTCGCTCGTGACGCTCGCGGACGAGCACGGTGGGCGACTGCCGGTGCGGGTGAACTTCCTCCTCGACGAGTTCGCCAACCTGCCGCCGATCAAGGATTTCGACCACGTTGTCACGGTCGCTCGCGGCCGTGGCATGCGGCTGCTTCTGGCGGTACAGGACCTCGCACAGCTCAAAGGCAAGTACGGCGACGCCGCGGGCACGATCAAGGGCAACTGCTCGTGGCTCTACCTCCTAACGAACGACCTGGAGACCGCGAATGAGATCGCGGGCAAGCTCGGCAACTACACGACCGAGCCTGCCTACAGGAGCAACGGGCTGCTCGGAGGCCCCTCCTACAACCAGCAGGCCTACCAGCAGCCGAACCTCATGGGGCGGTCACTGCTGTACGCCGACGAGATCATGCGCTGGCCGGAGGACGAGGCTCTCTTCCTGCAGGCGCGGCACGCACCTGCCCGCCTGAAGCTGCCGGATCTCTCGAAGTGGCAACGCTTCTTCCCGCATGTCATGGAGAAGCGCCCGGTGCCGCCGCCTCGAGAGCTGCCGTCGGTCCCGATGTGGGGCTTCAACAAGGTCCTTCCGGACGATGACGACTCCCCGCCGGAACTGGACATCGAGGAGGCGTAGGGACTGTCAATCACCGTCGGCTGAAGGTGACGGTTTGCAACGGCGGTCGCAACGAAAGGGTTGACTAGACGGCTCCTTTGGGAGCAGCGGCTCCGACCGGCTACAAGCACGTCAGGGTATTTCGCCAGCCCGGACCTCTGCGGCAGAACCGCTGAATGCCACGGCCTTCGGGCCTAAGCCGGTCGGGCAGCGTCGAGGCGACAATCACCGCCAGCAATGGCGCGAAAGGGGTATCCACGATGCAACAGTCGAGAGTGCCCGTCGTCGCAATGGACGGTACACCGCTCATGCCGACGACTCCAGCGCATGCGCGGATCATGCTCAGCGACGGAGTGGCCCGAGCACGGCGCAACAAGATCGGCATCTTCTACATCCAGATGCTCATTCCAGTGGGGACCGCGACGCAACCGATAGCGCTTGCGCTCGATCCTGGCTCGAAGCACGAGGGCGTGGGCGTAGCCTCGCATGCCCAGGTCGAGATCACCGCTCAGATCAACCTGCCGGACCAGGCGCACAAGAAGATGGAGACTCGTCGTAATCTGCGGCGGGCGAGACGATACCGTAAGACGCCCAGGCGTCCCAAGCGGTTCAACAACCGACGGCACGGCAGGCGCTATTGGATCGCGCCGAGCCTGCTCTCCAAAGTGCAGGCACGGCTCAAGGCTGTCCGTGAGCTCTGCCGCGTCTACCCGGTGAAGCACATCGTCGTCGAGAACGTGCGCCACCACCCGAAGATCGGGAAGGGGGCGCACTTCTTCTCGACCGCCGAGGTCGGCAAGGCGGTGACGCTTCTGGATCTGCAGAAGCTCGCCCCGGTGACAGTGGTGGAGTCGAGCGATACGGCGGTATGGCGGCAGCAGTTCGGGCTCACCAAGATCCATGGGCCGAACCGGCCCGAGGTCTTCGAGGCGCAGGCAGTCGACGCCGTGGCGATGCTCATGGGTACGACGGGATGCGCCTTCGGCAACCCGCCGTTCTACGTCTTCTTGGCTCTGCGCCACCAGCGGAGATCGCTCCATCGGCAGAACCCACGGAAAGGTGGGGCTCGGCCACCTTACGGGGGCACCTCCAACGGGAGGCTCTTCCGCAAGGGCGACTGGGTTGAGGTGAAGACGCACGGTAGCAGGCTGCGCGGCTGGGTCTGTGGACTGCCGACACCGACCACATGCACTGTCGCTGTCGCGGGAGCCGACGGGCAGCGCATCCGGCAGTTTGGCCCGCGGCAGATCCGGCTCCTGGCCCGCGCTGGTGGCTTCACATGGAGAAGGGAGGTAGCGGCGCTTCCTCTGCCGTCTAAAGACGGCAGTCTCCGCGCCGCATGTCTATGAACGGACACACGCATATCCTCGGTGGACTAGCGGCGGGCGCCATCGCAGCGCCCGCCCTCGCGTTCGGGCACGTTCCGGCCTTTCTGATCGCTGCTGCGCTCGCGGGTCCGCTCGCCGATATCGACCATCCAGGGTCGATGTATGGACGCTGGCTCCCGTTCCCCGGTGTCGCCAAGGTCAATGGTCACATCGAGCCGTACCGGGGCGGCTACTTCAGGCACGATCAGCACAGCTTCGGCCACGTCGGTCGCACGATCCCCTTCGCGGGGATTCTTTGGCACCGCGGGCCATCGCATTCCCTGGTGGCAGCGGGCATGGCGATGGTCCTAGCCTTCATGGTCGCGTTCATCGCCACGTTCCACGGTTCCGCAGCGCTTGCGGGTGCGATCGCTCTCGGGGTGTTTGTCGGCTACCTCTCCCACCTGCTGCTGGACGCCTTCAACATCATGGGGCAGGAGCTGTTGTGGCCGTTCTCTCGGCGGCGCTATAAGATCGGCCCCCTGCAC
>JAJZIE010000131.1 GCA_021810725.1 Bacillota bacterium
CGCCAGTCGCTCTCCTGTCGCCTTGCCCGGGCTTGTCTCCGGGGCAGCCGTCAAGACGCGCTGCACCGGGGAGCGCTCGCGAGGGGGGGGGGGGGCGGGGGCGGCCGCCGCGGCGAACGGTAGCGAGGCCAGCACGGCGGCGGCGCCGAGCAGGCCCGCGAGCCAGGCCTTGCGTGATAGGTTCAAGTCAGGACACTTCCTTGTCGTCGTCTACTCGGGAAGGTTCAGCGCATCGAAGCGGCGATGGAAAGGATCTCGGCGCGGCTGAGCGTTCCGCCCACGCCGTAGGCGTAACCACCATGGGTCCACACGACGCCACCCGCGCCGCCCTGGCCCTGCTGCAGCCAGAGCCCCTGCGCCGAGCCGACCATGACGGATTGGGACGTCGCCTTGCCCAGCGGCACCGGCACCGGCAAGGTCGTCGACGGACTCGCGATCGTCTGGATCTCGGCCGCCACCTCGGGCGACACGCCCGGCAGGGCAAGCAGGTACCGCTCGATCTCGGCCACCGTCGCGCCGTTCGAGTAGACCTTGGGCAGCGGGGCCTCGGCCACGATCAGCTCCGGCAACCGGCTGGCGTGCTCGAGTCCGGCCGCGGAGCTGCCGTAGCTCATCACGGCCGCGCGGCCCGTGGTCACGCTGATGACACTGCCCGAGATGTTCGCCGGCATCGGCGGCAGCTTGACGTGGTGCGTCGCCTCGTACTCGGCGAGCTTCTGCCCGCTCAGGGTCAGGCTCCGGGTCTGCGCTCCGAGGAAGGCGAAGGACGGTGAAGGCAGCCCTTCGGGAAGCGTCGTCGGCACCTGCAGGGCGAATCCCACCGCCGACTGCAGCGCCGTGAGATCCGGTTCCGCCGTAAGGGCGGGGGCCGCCGTCGTCCGCAGCGTGCCGAGACTGCTGAGC
This sequence comes from Bacillota bacterium, assembly GCA_021810725.1. GTDB lineage: Bacteria > Bacillota > Sulfobacillia > JAJZYS01 > JAJYTV01 > JAJZQO01. Next base: position 904 of record JAJZIE010000131.1, read on the forward strand.
TGCAGGATGGTCCGGGCCTGGTCCGGCTTCACGGGCACCGCCTTGAAGTGGACCGGCTCGAAGATCAGCATCAGGTTCCGCGCGTACCCCCCGATCGGCGTCGCCGTGACGAGCGCCAGCAGCACGACAAAGGCCGCCACCCCCGCGGCCCAGCGCCGACTTGCGTCAAGGCGCGGCCAGGGCACGTTCCACCGCGGCTGCCGCCCCTCCGCCTGCAGCGCGCGCTGGCGCGCCAGAGCGGCCGTGGCATCGCCAGGTTCGGCCGCCATGCCAAGTAGCCGCAGATTCGCGTCGCGGAGTTCGGCCATCGCCCGCAGCCGCTCCTGACAGCTCCCGCAGCGGGCGACATGCTGGCGCAGCGGCTCGCCCACCGCCCAATCTTCGTCGAGGAGCCTGCGCAGGCTGCCGTCATCGGCGTGCCGCATGGTCGATCTCCTTTCTCAGTTGAACCTCAGCGCGCCGCAGGCGCGTGCCGATCTGGGTCACGGGCAGGCCCAGAGCCTGCGCGATCTCGTTGTAGCTGAAGCCGCCGTAGCGCAGCGCGAGCAGAGTCGCCTGCGGTTCCCTGAGGCGCAGGAGCGCCCGCCGCACCAGCAGCACTTCCTCCCGGACCGCGACGAGATCCCCGGGGTCGGGCGCGCTCCGGGCGTCGAGCCTGGCGTCGCGCTCTTCGCGGAGCCGCCGCCGGTCCTCGCCGCGCAGCGCGTTGAGAGCGACGTGGGCCACCGCGCGGTAGAGCCAGGCGCCTGGCCGCTCGGGCAGGTCGTCGCCGAACCGCCGGTAGAAGGCGAGAAAGGTCTCCTGCGCCACTTCCTCGCTGCGCGCGAGGCTGTGCGTGATCTGCTGCGCGACGCCCACGACGCGCGGCCATTCCTGGAGGAAGAGCTCGTCGAACGTCCTGGGTTGCCGCTCGGGCGGCCCGCCGCGATCGTCCAGCGCCATCGACACCTCCGCGGTCGCCCCCCTTCCGTGCCTAAGCACCGCCGGGGCGACATTTGTGACAGGTCCGTCCGCCGGGCGCCCAGGCACCTCCGAGGTTCAGCGCCCCTCCTGCACCGCATGCACGTGGGCCTGCGCCCAGGTGATCTCCTCGAATCCCAGCTTGGCGACGATCGGCCGGCTCATCGCGCCCGCGTCGATGGTGAGGTAGCGCACCTGGCGCCTCATCGCCTCCTGCACCCGGGCGGCCAGCAGCGCCGTATAGAAGCCCTGTCCGCGCCGGTCAGGCACGGTGGCGCCACCCCAGATGCTCGCGAAGCGGCTCCTCGCGGGGAAATGGATGCGCCCGGCGGCCACCGGCTCGCCCTGGTCGTAGACCGCGTAGACGCTGACCCGGTCGGGATCGGCCCGCAGGAGCTGTGCGAGGCGCTCCTCGAGCCAGGTCAGCTGACCCGGCCAGACCGCCTCGCGCACCTTCGTCATGTCCTTCAGCTCCTCGGGTGCGGCAATGCGGCGCACCGACTTGGGCACCGGGCGGAGCAGGACGGGCGACACCTCCTCGAGGTCCAGCACCATCACGGACTCCCGCTCCTCGGCGAAGAAGCCGTGGTCAAGCAACCGCCGGTGAAGGTCCGACGGCCGGTCATGGCCGAAGAGCTTCCACTCGAGGACGTGTCCGAGCTCTCCGAAGTAGCGCATCTCCCGCTCGATCACGGCATCGGCGGTCCGCTCGTCGAGCTCGGAGAACACGATCGCGCTCTGCGTGCCCTCGCTGTCGACGAGGCGCACCACCCCTGGCGCCACCTCGCGCCGCATGGCGAACTCTTCCGTATCCCGGCGCTCATCGCGGTCGTAGAGCGCGAGCACCCGGTCAATGTCCAAGCGAAGACCTCCAGTGGACGACTGCTGAAGCGAATCCCTTTGTGATCATCCTACCATGGGCGGCGGGCGTCCCCGGGCCCCGGGCAGGGGACCGCCACACGGGCGTGGAAGGGACATGCCCGGCCGGGCCAGCCCGGTCCCGACATCGACTGAAGGCAGGTAGCGTCATGTCTGGTCCCACAAGCCGCTTCGTCCATACGGGTTTCGAGCGCGACCCCGCCACCGGCGCCCTGACGCCTGCGATCTACCGCGCCGTCAGCTTCCACCACCAGGACCCGGAGCAGCACCTGCGCTGGGACTACTCGCGCTCCGGCAACCCCACACGCGACGCGCTCGAAGGCGCCATCGCCGAGCTTGAGGGCGGTGTGCGCGGCTTCGCGTTCGCATCGGGCAACCAGGCGATCACGGCCGCGTTCCTGCTCTTCGCGTCGGGCGACCACCTGATCGTCACGCGAGACTGCCAGGGCGGCACGCAGCGGCTGGTGCGCGCCGTGCTGAGCCGCTTCGGCCTGGAGGTCTCCTACGTCGACACGGACGATCTTGACGCGGTGCGGGCGGCCATACGACCCGAGACCAAGGCTCTCCTCGTCGAGAACTTCTCGAACCCCTTCCTGCGCGTCAGCGACATACCCGCGCTGGCCGAGCTGGCCCACGGGCGGGGTCTCAAGCTCATCGTCGACAATACGTTCCTCACGCCATACCTTCAGGCACCGCTGGGCCTCGGCGCGGACCTCGTGCTGCACAGCGCGACGAAGATGATCGCCGGGCACGGCGACGTGACCGCCGGCCTCGCGGCCACGGCCGACGAGGAGCTCGGCCGCGCGCTCTACACCGTGCAGAACGCCACGGGCGGCATGCTCTCGCCGGATGACAGCTACCAGGTGCTGCGTGGCCTGCACACCCTGCCGATCCGCATGGAGCGGGCCCAGGCGACCGCCCAGGGACTGGCGGAGTGGCTCATGGGGCGGCCCGAGGTCACCCTCGTCCACTACCCCGGGCTCAGCGAGGATGCCGGTCGGGCGACGGCGCTGAGGACGGTGCGGGGCTTCTCCAACATGGTCACGGTGCGCCTCGAGGACCAGCGCCTCGTGGCGCCGATGGCGCGCCACCTCAGCATGATCAGGGTGGGAGCCGGCTTCGGCGGGCCGGAGACGACGATCTCGCTGCCGGAGCTGCATTGCCACGCGGCGCTGACGGCGCCCGAGCGCAAGGAAAGGCGCCTGACGGGCGAGATCCTGCGCTTCTCCGTCGGTCTCGAGGACCTCGCGGACATCGAAGCGGATCTCTGTCAGGCGCTGGCTGGGGCGGCGTCCGAGATTCAGTAGATGTTCTTGCTCAGGTAGCGCTCCGAGCTGTCGACGAAGATCGTCGCGATGTTGCCGCGCGGGAGCTTCACGGCCTGGCGCAGCGACGCGACGTAGGCGGCTCCCGACGACGAGCCGACGAGCAGGCCGAACTCCCGGCCGAGCGTCCCGACGGCCGTGAACGCCTCGTCGTCCGTCACCGTCTCGATCTCGTCCACCAGCGAGAGGTCGAGCGTCTTCGGCACGAAGTCGTTGCCGATGCCCTCGACGCGGTGGCTGCCGGCGGGGCCTCCGGCGAAGACCGAGCCCTCCGGCTGCACCAGCACGATCTTGGTCGAGGGACGCTGCTCCTTGAGGTAGCGCGCTACGCCCGTCAAGGTGCCGCCGGTGCCGGCACCGGCCACGAGGACGTCGACGTGGCCGTCGAGCTGCTCGAACAGCTCGGGGCCGGTCGAGCGGTAATGGGCCTCGGGGTTGTCCGGATTCGCGAACTGCTGCGGCACGTAGCCACCGCGCTCCTTCGCGATGCGGTGGGCCTCGTCGATGGCCGCGGCCATGCCGCCCGATCGCGGCGTGTTGACCACCTCGCCGCCCAAGGCGCGCATCAGGTCCTGCTTCTCCTTCGAGAAATGCTCCGGCACCACCAGCACCACTTTGATCCCGCGGCCGATCGCGGCCAGGGCCAGTCCGATGCCGGTGTTGCCGGCGGTCGGCTCGATCAGCGTGCCGCCGGCCTTCAGGCGTCCGTCCTGGAGAGCGGTTTCGATCATGTACCTGCCGAGGCGGTCCTTGATGCTGCCGCCGGGATTGAACATCTCAAGCTTCGCGTACAGATGCACGCCGTCGCGGATCCCCGCCGGGTGAAGTTCAAGCACTGGGGTTCTGCCGATCAGGTCGAGGACGCTTTGCGCGACGTCCAAGCCGCCACCTCCAGCATCTTCTGGATCCTCTGGAGCCGTTCGGGGGAGCAGGTGCGCGTCTCCCTTGCCTATGATAGCCTGTTTGCCATAGCCGTGGGACGAGCAAGAAGGGGGAACTTGCGTGCAGGTGACCTGGTATGGCCAGGCGGCCTTCTTCTTGGAGGCGCCGGAAGGCAAGGTTTTCATCGATCCGTTCGCGCGGATGCCGGCGCGTCCCGGCATGGTCTTCGACTACCCGCCGCTGCCGCGGCTTTCGCCCGACCTCGTGCTGATCACCCACGAGCACTTCGACCATAGCGGTCTCGAGGCGCTCGAAGAACCGAAGCAGACCATACGCTCGACCGCGGGGCGCTTCGAGACGCCGATCGGCGAAGTGCTGGCGATCGCCGGCGAGCACGACGATGTCGCGGGCACGAGGCGCGGGCCGAACACCATCTACCGCTTCCAGCTGGGTGGATTGCGCATCGCCCACTTCGGCGATTTCGGGCAGAAAGAGCTGCGCGCGGAGCAGTTCGAGCAGATCGGCCCCGTCGATCTCCTCTTCGTGCCGGTCGGGGCCGGACCGACGATCGGTCCGGAGGGGGCCAGGGCAATCGCGCGGGCGCTCGATGCGCGCTACGTGGTACCGATGCACTACCGCACGCCCGCCGTGAACTTCCTTGAACCGCTCGATCCCTTCCTGGCTCTCTGGCAGGACGTGCGCAGGCTGGACGCCCCGGGCTTCGACACGGGCGACCTGCCGGAGATCGGTCCGGTGTGCGTGGTGCCCCGGGCGCCGCTCAGGTCTTAGCGCAACAAAGTCTTAGGACAAAATTCCCGCGCTCTTAAGCGGACACTCCTACGCTTCAGCTGAACCGAGCTGAAAGGAGTGTCCGCATGTTCCTCGGCAGGAGGTTCTGGGCCGGCGCCAGCCTCGCTCTCGTGGCCACCATCGGCCTGGCCGGCTCCGCGGCCGCGGGTTCGCTGCAGATCACGGAGACCGGTTCTTCCCTGCTCTTCCCGCTCTTTCAGGAGTGGGCGCCGGTGTATCAGCGCGCGACCGGGGTCGAGATCACGCCGCAGTCGACCGGGTCGGGCACAGGGATCTCGGATGCCGAAAACGCCACGGTGAACATCGGCGCCTCGGACGCCTACGTCTCCACCGCCCTCGAGGCGCAGCACCCGAACCTCCTCAACATCCCGCTGGCCGTCTCCGCGCAGCAGATCATGTACAACCTGCCCGGACTCAACAAGAAGCACGTGCGCCTGAACGGCCCGGTCCTCGCGGGCATCTACGACGGCCAGATCAAGAACTGGGACGCGCCGCAGATCCGGCGGCTCAACCCCGGCCTCAGGCTGCCCAACCTGCCCGTGGTGCCGATCCACCGTGCCGACGGCTCCGGCGACACCTTCCTCTTCACGCAATATCTCAGCTTCACGACGCCTGGTTGGAGCCACGGGCCCGGCTTCGGCACCTCGATCAGCTGGCCGACCGTCCCGGGCAGCGTCAGCGCGACGGGCAACCAGGGCATGGTCCAGGAGCTCACCGGGTACCCGGGCGGCGTGGCCTACGTCGGCATCTCCTGGCTCACGCCGGCGCTCAAGGCCGGTCTCGGCGAGGCGATGGTCGAAAACAGGGCCGGGCAGTTCCTGCTGCCGACGGCCAAGACGATTGGTGCCGCCGTCGCCGTGATGGCCAAGCACACGCCCAAGACCGAGCGCATCTCGCTGATCTTCTCGCCGGGCAGGAACTCCTACCCGATCATCAACTACGAGTACGCGATCGTCCCGAGGACGCAGCCGAACGCGCAGGACGCAGCCGCCGTCAAGAAGTTCCTGCTCTGGGCGGCCAATCCGCAGCAGGGCAACGCGGCGAAGTTCCTCACGCGGGTCCACTTCCTGCCG
>JAJZIE010000132.1:0-1886 GCA_021810725.1 Bacillota bacterium
CGGCCGTCGCGAGGCCAAGGAGCCAGAACCGCGCCGTCCGCCCCTGAGTAGCAGCGGCAAGGGCTGGCGCAGGTCTGCCGCCAGCATCAGAGAGGTGCCCAGGGTCTCGGCCGCGTAGAGCCAGGTGAAGGAGCGCGTCGCGATGGCACCGTACAGGGCAGCGCCGATCAAGGAACTCAGGTACTAGGATTCCTTGGTGCGCTCGTGCAGGCGATACGAGTTCCGGACCCGCAGCTTGAGCGGTCCTGCCCAGCGCCGGCCGGGCAGGACACAAGCCGCCGCTAGGGAATATATGGGGATAATAGAGGGCTGTGGCACTGATGGGGCCCGTTCGAACAGGTGGAGGCACGGCGCAAAGTGGTTGAGCGCAGCGTGGGTCATCGGTCGGTAGTTGGCCGGCTACTGTCGGGCTCCTTGGTGGTGGTGCTTCTGTTTGGAGGCGCCTCCGTGTGTGCTGCCGCGCCAGGTAAGCCGCTGCTGTTCGGTCATGTCTACGTCTTCAATGGGCGGTCGACGGAGCCCTACAAGGGCAGGTTGCCGTTCAAGATCCTGTGGCCGCACGAGACGAAACTGCAGTGCTTTGCTGAGTACTTTCCGTCGAGGCCGTCGAAGGCGCCACCTACGCGTGGCGGTGCTGCAGCCCCAGGCAGTGGGTACGGGATCGCTCCTGTCAACCCGGTGTCTCCCTTTGCCATGGGCGGCAAGGCACCGACCAACCCGTCTCCATCGTCTGGCCAGAAGTCCGCGGTCGTCGCCACCGCCGTGGCGGTTCCGCCAACGCCTTATGTCGATGTGGCGTGTCCGATCCACGTCAACCCGACGACGTTGCTGAGCGTCTTGGAGTTCCGCGCGAATGCCCTCAAGCAGGCAACGGCAGGCATCAAGCCGTTTCGACTTGACGGCTACAGGGCATACGCCGGAACGGTGCAGTCTCAGGGCAACCGACGGATCGACATCTTGTACGTTCGACACGACAAAGTGGGCGTTGAACTTCAGGGCTTGGTGCCGATGGCCACACTGAAGGCCATCGCGCGCTCCCTCCGCGACTGAGCGAGGAAGCGCGACTCAATGGCTGCAGGGGCGCTTAGGCACCTTGTCCACCTGAAGCCCCCCAGCTACCCCGGAAAGGCAAACGGTTGGACCGTGCGGTGACGAGAAGGCGACGGACTAAGGCCTTGGAGGGGTTGGGGCCATGCCTTGGCGCAATCTGATCGCATTTCTGGCTCTCCTCTGCGTACCCGTCAGTGTCACCGCTTGCGGCGACGCGACGGCGACCGTGGCCAACGGCCACATCCTGCGCATGGTCGCGGTCAAGGATCCTATCTTCCCACCCTCCGTGCCACAGGGCTACACGCTCTACAGCCTGACCTACGAGAGCGAGGGCAAGCCGGTGCAGGGATACCTCGGCGTGCCGCCCGGCAAAGGGCCCTTCCAGCTGGTTGTGTTTCTTCACGGGGGATCTCCCATCAAGGTGAGCAGTCCGGCGAAGACGGGCGGCCTTAGCGCCAGCGTCGCCGCAGATGAGATCCTGCCGGCACCCCTCATGTTCTTTCCCAACTACCGGGGTTATCGCCCCAGCCCTGGCGACGTCCAGGACGGCTACCACGACTACCTGGACACCGTGAACGGCCTGACGGCCTTGCGCCATATAAGCGGCCTGCGTGTCGCGCCCCACGACATCTTCCTTGCCGGCACGTCGCTCGGCGGCTTCGTGGCGTTGCGCTTGGTCGCCGAAGATCCGGACGTGCGGGCGGTCCTGCTGACGAGCCCCTGGCCTGGCATGGACACCGTGCTCGCCTGGCTCAAGACACAGTTCAGCCAGAGCCCACAAGCCCGAAGCGCCTACAACCAGCTGCGAAGTTACGGCGGCCCGAAGCCAGGCGCAT
>JAJZIE010000132.1:1896-6818 GCA_021810725.1 Bacillota bacterium
CACGTGCCCATCCTGATCATCGGCGGGACCGAGGACCAAATCATTCCCCCTAGCCTTCTTCGCTACCTGGACCGGCAATTGAGCGCCGGGGATCCCCATGTGACACTGACGTTCCTCCCTGGCGGGCATGCTCCGGCGGGTACAGGATGGCTCGAGGACTTCGACACGTTCATGAACCGCGAAGGCCTGAGCATGATGGTGCCGGAGCCCTGACCTTGGCGCCACGGGCCGGGCTGCGCGGCGGTCTGAAGGTACGTGACCCAACTTGGAACGCGACTCGCGTTGCCCGACCGGGGGTGGGCAAGACCACCAGACCCGGCGCGCCAGACCGACGTGTCTCGACCAGGCGGCGTGCCAAATGGCCGCGCCGCGCTGAAGAAAGAGGTGAAACTGCATGGACCAGTTCGATTTCCTGCGGGGAGTCAACGCGGGGGACAGGCACTTGGAGCAGGCCATGATGGACGCCCAAAGAGACAGGCAGTACGAGCAGCAGGAGGAAGATCGCGCGTCGAGGCGCGGGCCCGGCCGAGTGTGGGAGTTTTTGAGGCGGCTTCTCAGTCTGTAGCTCGTTGCATGGCCATAGGCTGCCGCGCCCTTGGACTCCAATGGAATCCACAAGCCAGCGCGATACAGCGGTCCTGCCTGAGCCCGTTAGGCGGCGACGAGTCGCCCACGCGCAAGATTCATTCCTTCGGGTGATGTCGATTCGTAGTTCCAGGTGATACCATCGACCCCTGCGTTGCGGTCCAATCTGAGGCGTAGAGGTGGCTTCCGGATCCGACGCCCAAGCGGTGTCGCGGTTCGGAAGGCTGGCATGCACGCGTTTCGGCATGCGGTGGGATCCGCGGATGTTTGAGTGCATGGCGAGTCTTTCGGCGCCGCGACCACTGGGGGAACTGGCTGGAGCGTTGGGGGCGACGGGAGCGACATGTCGCCGCAACTGCGAGAGGGGGAGTGTCCTGATGAAACGCATTCTGGTCGGGGTCCTTGGGGTCGCGCTGCTCGCCGCGACCGCCGGGCAGGCCGTGGCGAGCGGACAAGGCGCATACGAGACGCGCGCGGCCTTCGTCGAGCACCTGGACATCGCGCTCGGCATCGCTCCGGTGCATCCGGCCCAAGGCGAGTTCAAGGACGTGCCCGCTTCGAGTCCGTACTATGGCTACATCGAGGCCGCCTACCAGAAAGGGTTCATTTCCGGTCTCGCTCCCGGGCGATTCGGCCCTGCTCAGCCCCTGACCCGGGCTCAGGCCGCTAAGATCCTGGTGGCCGCCTATGGCGCATCCGCGGCGGCGCAGGCGATCACGTCGACCAGCTTCCAGGACAACGCCGAGATCCCGGCGGCACTGGTCGGGTACGTGGGCGAGGCGGCCTCGCTCGGCTTGATGGAGGGCGTGACCACGTCCACGTTCGCTCCCAAGGCCTATCTCACCGCCGGACAGATGACGGATCTCCTCAAGCACCTCGTCGCCGCAAGGTCGGCTCCACAGAGGGATATGCTGAAGCTTCTGTCACCGGTCAACGCGAGCTTCTCGGAGGATAACGGCAAGACCGGCATCACGTTCTCCGTCGAGGCGGTCAACGCGGCGGGAGCTAGCGTGGCGCTGCCGGCGAGCTACGCGCAGACGGGCCTGGTTGTGACGGTCTGGAACAGCGAGGGACAGATCGCCCCGAGCATAAAGGTGGATGGGCAGTACCAGGGCCCCGCCGGCTACGACGATCTGGGCGCCGCCAGCGGCAGCTTCACCATCACCGACGATCAGAGCGGACCCGACGCGGGCGGCTACACCGTTCAGGTTTCGGATCCCACGGGCGCCTTCGCACCGAGCGCCAAGGCCACCTTCACAGAGACGGCCGGCGCTCTGAACGTCGTTTCGGCGACCGATCCCGCCATCCTGTACAGCGCCGTGCTGCCAGCGGCCATCAACCTCGAGAACGGCGTCGCTCCCCTGTCAAGTCCGAGCCGCAGCGTCACGGCGCAGCTGACGGACGTCTATGGCAACCCGATCGCCCAGGCTGGCGTATCGATCTACTTCGACGCGAGCGATGGCTGCAGCGACGCGACGCCGACCTTGTCCGGACAGGGCGGCGTGCTGACCCAGGGCAGTTATCAGAGCGCGCAGGGCCCCGTGCTGGAAATGACGAGCGATGCGAAGGGGCAGGCCACGGCCACCGTCACTGCGCCAGCTCAGGTGGGCTACTACTGCCTCGATCTCTGGTCGCCGTCGACGCCGGACACGGACGGGTCGCAGGCGAACCACGGGAAGTCCGAGGTGGGCTTCACCGTCGCGCCGTCCCTGACGACGCAGATCAGCGCGAACTTCTCGGACGGCAGCCAGCAGAGCCCGGACTACCAGAGCCAGACGCAGGCGGTTTCGGGTGACCAGGTCGGCATGACGATCAGCGCCACGGACCAAAGCGGCAACCCGTCGCAGGGTGGCGACATCGTGCAGGTCACGTTCTCGAACCCGCAGGAAATGGATTACGTAGGACCGACGGGTTCGAGCTATCCTGACTGGCTGACGATCAACGCGGACGGCTCCTGGGACGTCTACCTCGGATCCAGCGGCACGCGCGTGATCCCGGCCTCCTACTTCGAGATCACGACGGGCGGGACGGTCACCGCCAGCCTGAAGGACATCTCCATCGGCCAGTCCGTCACCACGACGGCCCAGATCGACGTCCAGCCGGGTCCCGTCGCCGGCTTCGACTTCCGTGATCAGAAGGGCGTCAACGCGTGGAACGGCTATGCGATCCCGGCCAACGTGCCGGTCGCGTTCACCCTCTCCCCGATCGACTACTATCTCGACTGGACGACGGCGGACCAGAACTACATCGTCAGCTTCAACTACCCCGTCGGGCAGTTCAGGACGTCCCCGCAAGGGCCATCCGTCGGTCAGGTGACGGTGCAGGCGGGCTCGAGCGGCACCCCGATCTACTTCGAGAGCCCGAACCCCATCACCACCTACAACCTCGGCTGGAATGCCTGGGTTGCCTACCCGAGCGCAAGCAGCCTCAGCCTCGAGAACGGGCAGTCGATCACGTTCACGGGTGACAGCTGGCAGGGCAGCAATCCGGCCGCGCCCAGCTGGACCTTCCAGGGAGCGCACCAGGGTATGCTCTCGGCCGCTACGGACCAGGGACTGCAGGTTACGTACACGGCGCCCGCGACAGGGCAGGGGACGGACGAGATCACGTATACCGATCCGGCTGGCGATACGCTGAGTTTCATCGTGTCGTACTGAGCGGCGCATAGAGGGCGAAAACCTGAAGCACGGCTCCGCCGCATGGCGGCGGCCGTGCTTCCTTATGACCTGCGGGGTTCGAGATGCTTGCTTGAATGGCGAACTTGGATGCCTTTTTCGGGTGGGGCCCTGTGAATTTCAGCGTGGCGGCGCCGGTCAACCCCCAGCGGCTCGCACCTTGGTTGCAGGTATTCCACGGCTCCACTGGGAATGAGGGACAGTGGAACCCCGTGGGGAGACGTTGGCTCGGTCACTTGGGCCCACGCGACGGGGGTGGGGTGCCTTTGTGGCGGCCCCGGCTTCCGCTTTTGGCTTATCCGGACCCATGCGATGTGAGGTAAGACGTACATGCGACGAATGCGGCCCGGCCCCCAAGCGATCGGACAGGAGCTCGCGGCGGCGCCGGTGGATGGAGGCGGGTCCGTCGTTGCGCCCGCCGGGACCGTGATCACCGCGGAGTGGCTCGAGCGCCTGCGCGCCAGCGGGGTCGAGATCATTCATGTCACGGATCCCGCGTTTGACGACATGGCGTACGAACTAGCCGTTTCTCCCGAAACGCTGGAAATGGCGAGCAAGCTGTTTCAGGAGACGCGGTCGTCCATCGCGAAGGACGCGAGCGCGGCGCTCGATTACCGGTCGTTCGCGAGACTCGTCCGGTCTATCGAGCGCGATGTCGACGACATCTCGCTGGACCAGGCCTTGATGCTCTATCCCGAGAACGAGGCGCAGCGGGATCTCATCCATGCGCTCAACCGCGCGAGTCTGGTCGTTCGCATGGCCATGGCGGTGGACATGCGGCGGTACCGCTTCGACCTCGGCCTCGCGGGCCTGATCGCGGATGTGGGCATGTGGTTTGTGCCGAGCGAGATCCTCGAGAAGCAGAAAAATCTCGACATCACGGAACGGGCGGCGGTCGAGGAGCACGTGCAGAACACGCTCCGCCTGCTTTCGTCGCAAGACGGCTGGAGCGCAATGACCCGCATCGCCGTCACGCAGCACCACGAGCGCATCGACGGGAGCGGCTACCCGCGGGGGCTCAAGGGAAGCGAGATCCATCGCAACGGCCAGATCCTGGCCGTCTGCGACGTGTACACCGCTGTGACGCTGACGCGCCCCGGCCGCCGGCTCTATTCGCCTGCGGAGGCGCTCGAGCTGATCGTGGGTGGCGCGGACACGCTCTTCGACTTCGACCTCGTGTCGATGTTCCACCGCCTGGTGCCCCCGTACCCGATCGGCACGGAAGTGGAACTGTCGAGCGGCGAGCAGGCGGTTGTCAAGGAGGTCCGCGGGCCAATCAAGTCGCGTCCGATCGTTCGCGTCTTCACCGATGCCCAGGGCAAGCGTCTCCCGGCGTGCTACGAGATCGATCTTTCGGAAAGGCGGCACCAGCACCTGACCATCGTGGGCGCGGTGGGGTAGCCGGTCTGGAGCCGGGTGGGCGCGAAACGGGCGGGTTCTCTGGGCCGGGCCGCCCACCACGGTGGCTGCGGCCATAGAGTCGGGCGGGGAGAATCTGCCGCGGGGCAGCAATCCTCCGCCCTCGACATGCCCTGCCCCCGAGCGTCGTCGCCGCTCGGGGCATACGTTCACGGCCTTCCCTGCAGGCGATCGCCTGGGGCCGACGAACGGAACTAGCAGACCCGCGCAGGGGAGGGAGCACCCGATGCGGTCTTGGCCGCT
>JAJZIE010000133.1 GCA_021810725.1 Bacillota bacterium
GATCGCCGCGCCTGTTGCACCAAAGCGGCCCGGGGCCCTGGCTCGCGAGATGCCGCGCGAGCAGCTGTGCGGTCGCCAAGGAGACCGGCACGCTGCGCGCCCGGCCGCGCCTGCCGCGAACCGTGATACGGCGCTGCCCGACATCGACGTCGCGGCTTTCGAGGCGCACCAGTTCCGCGAGGCTGAGGCCATTGGCCACCATGAGGACGAGCATGAGGGCGTCCCGCAGGGGCGTGCGGCTGTCCATGGCGGCAGCGCGGAGCAAGGTACGCGCGCTCTGCAGATCGAGCGCCCGCACGCTGCGCCGGGTACCGACCGGGTAGCGGACGGTGGCGGCCGGATTCGTGCCGAGACCAGCCTCCCGCCACGTGGTCGCGTAGAGGGCCCTGAGGGACGCGAGGCGCCGGGCCAGCGTCGCGGGCGCGTTGCGCCGCACCTCCTGCAGCTCTCGCAGGTACGCCTCGACGCCGAGCGCCGCGCAGTCCTCGAGAAGGATGTCTTCCGGGGCCAACTGCAGGCGCCTTGCGACAAACCTGCCGTAGAGCATGAGGTCAGCGCGGTAGGCAGCGAGCGTCTGGCTGCCGCGGCCGTTTGCCGCAAGTCGCGCAAGGCAGCGGTCGAGCGCGTCCAGGAACAACATAGGCTACACCCCCGAAGGGATTGTAGCCTATGGGCCCAGATATTGGAAGTTAACCTTGGTTCTCCGCGGCCTTCTGCCTCGCCTTGATCTGCTTGTGGCGCTCCTCGGCGTCGAGGGTAGCCTTGCGCAGCCTGAGGTTCTGCGGCGTCACCTCGAGCAGCTCGTCGTCCGCGAGGAACTCGAGGGCGTCCTCGAGACTCAGGATCCGCGCTGGCTGCAGGCGGATGGCCTCCTCGGCCGTCGCGTTGCGGACATTGGTCACATGCTTGCGCTTGCAGACGTTGAGGTCCAGGTCCTTCTCGCGGGTGTGCTCCCCCACCACCTGGCCGCGGTAGACCGGGGTCTGCGGCGTGATGAAGAAGGCGCCGCGGTCCGCGAGCTGGTCGAGAGCGTAGGACGTCGCGTCACCGGTCTCGGACGCGACGAGGCTGCCCCGGCTGCGCCTGGGCGGCGGCGACCCCGCCGGCGCATAGCCAAGCAGCACGTGGTGCATGGTGCCGTAGCCCTTGGTGGAGGTGAGGAACTCGCCGCGATAGCCGATCAGGCCGCGCGAAGGGATGCGGAACACGAGCCTGCGGCCCTCGCCCGCCATCGGCGTCATGTCGACGAGCTCGCCGCGTCGCCTGCCGACGCCTTCCATCACGGCGCCGACGTAGGCTTCCGGCACATCCACGACGAGCTCTTCGTACGGCTCCTCGACGCCGTCGCCGGAGCCGCGCAGGATGACCTCCGGGCGCGACACCGCGAGCTCGTAGCCCTCCCGGCGCATCGTCTCGATCAGGATCGAGAGGTGGAGCTCGCCACGTCCGGCGACGACAAAGGCGTCCGGGGAATCCGTCTCCTCCACGCGCAGCGCGACGTTGCGCTCGAGCTCGCGCCAGAGGCGGTCCCGGAGATGGCGCGACGTGACGTAGCGCCCTTCCCGTCCGGAGAACGGCGAATCATTGACGCGGAAGGTCATGGTCAGGGTGGGTTCGTCGACGACAAGGCCCGGCAGCGCCTCCGGTTCGAGAACGTCGGCGATCGTCTCGCCGACGAAGACATTCGACAGGCCGCTGAGGGCCACGATCTGCCCCGCCTCAGCGCGCTCGACGGCGACGCGCTCGAGCCCGCGGAAGACGAAGAGCTTCGCGATCTTGCCCTGCGACTGGCTCTGATCGCGGTGCAGCACGGTCACCGTCTGGCCGGGCTGCAGTTCACCGCGGTGGATGCGGCCAAGCGCGATGCGCCCGAGGTAGTCGTCGTAGTCGAGCGAGGAGACCAGCATCTGCAAAGGGCCCGACATCGCGGTCGGACCCGGCACCGCGTCCAGGATGGTCTCGAAGAGCGGCCTGAGGTCCTGGCCGGGGGCGTTCGCGTCGAGCGACGCGGTCCCTGCCCGTCCGGAGCCGTAGAGAACCGGGAACTCGAGCTGGTCCTCGCCGGCGCCGAGCGCGATGAACAGGTCGATGACACCGTCCAGCGCCGCGGCGGGGTCCGCCTCGGCGCGGTCGATCTTGTTGATGAAGACGATGGGACGCAGGTGCTGCTCGAGCGCCTTGCGCAGGACATAGCGCGTCTGGGGCATCGGCCCCTCGGCGGCATCCACGACGAGCAGCGCGCCGTCGACCATGCTGAGGATGCGCTCGACCTCGCCACTGAAGTCGGCGTGCCCTGGCGTGTCCACGATATTGATCGTGTGCTCCCGGTACACGACGGCGGTGTTCTTGGCCAGAATCGTGATGCCGCGCTCGCGCTCCAGCTCGTTGCGGTCCATGACACGTTCCGACACCTGCTGATTCTCACGGAAGACGCCGCTCTGGCGCAGCATGGCGTCGACCAAGGTCGTCTTGCCGTGGTCGACGTGCGCGATGATGGCGATGTTGCGGATGTCCGCGCGGCGCTCTTTTTCGTCCGCGGACGCGAAACGCTGCAGGTTCAGAGAAGATCCTCCTATACCGGAACCGGAAAAGTCAGCGGGCGGACCTTCCGGCCGCCTTGCCCAAGCTAGTGTACCAATGCGCCGCAAGTCGTGCCACTTCTGGGCCAAGACGCGTCCACGCGAGCGACAGAATGCTCCCGACGCGTCATGGGCCCACAAGGTACAAACCGGTTACGCCTGCGCGTTGGAGCGGCCTTTGCCGCCGCTGCCGGCCGGTCCCCGCGGACCGGGCCGGACCGGGCCGCGCCCGCCCAGGAACACGCCGCGGCAGGCGGCGGAGAGGAGCGATGCCGGACATGGGGTGCCTTCTTGCGGACCCGCAGCATGAAACCTGAGTGCGCCGCTCTGTAACCACCCTGTGGGTACAGACGATATGCAGGTCAGGGCGCGGATGCTAGCCTGGGATCGAGCGTTCCCGCGCACTGATCATTTTGGACCCAGGGCGCTTGTTGCTAGGTAGAAGGAGGTGCAAGTTCCCTCCATCCACTCGACGTCCACCCTGCTCACGGCAAACCCGGCGAAAGCCGGCGACGCAAAGCCATAGGGTCTTCGTCACCCGATGCGGGACAAGACAGCCTGGCCACCAGGGCAAAGGAAAGTTGGCTTCTCGTCGCGGTCCTCAGGGTCCGCACCTTTCCCGTCCTGGCGCGTGACCGGCCCCCAGGAAGCGGAAGGGGATGCGGTATGCTCCACGCTCATGACCTGCTGACGCTGGCCGGCGCCTCCACGGTGACTTCCGCCATCTACTTCGTCCTGCACCAACTGCGCGCGACCCTGCCCAGGGCGCCCTTGATCCTGGCCATCTCCCAGATCGTCGTCTGGTCCGGCGGGCTGCTCGAGGCCGATGTGACCGTGCAGAGCGCGGTCCTCATGGTGCTGAACGGCTTCATCGTCGCGGCCGCGTCGCTCGCGGGCGTGTATGGCGTCGTCGACCGCTTCCTCGGACGCAAGGGCTCCTCGGCATGAAGCAGGAGGATCTCGCCGCCCTGCGCTGGATCGAGGTGACCATCCGTCGGGCCGGGCGCAGGGCCGCCGGGGACTACGCCCGTTACGCGCACGAGCTTTTGACGGGGTCGATCGACATCGATGCGCTGGAGCCGGACCCCGGCGCCCGCTCCGACGAGGACCAGGCCATGGTGCTGGACGTTCGTCGCGCCTTTCGGACGCTGCCTGCGGAGCAGCGCCAGGTCCTCTTCCTCAACATCGTCGCCGACTGGCCGCAGCGGCGCATCGCAAGCGCCATGCACCTGTCGCAGACCAGGATCAGCCAACTGAGACGGCAGGCGCTCTCTCGCCTGCGCGAACTCCTCGCGGAAGGACCGGACCAGACATGATCAACTGGCCGGAAGGCGATCTCGGGCCCTCCTACGCCGTCGTGGCCGCGGCACTGGGCGACGAGGCGGCGCTGCGCCTGATCCTGCACCGATTCGCGCCGCTCGTGCGGCGTATGGCGTCGCTGGCGCCGCAAGCCTACCGGGAAGATGTCGAAGAGGACATCCGCGTCCACCTGCTCAGGGCCGCGTCGTCCTTCAAAGCCACCCCGCAGCGGAGGGGCCAGGGCCCGGTCTGACCAGGGTCCCGTGCGGGCAATAGCATCCTGCGCTGCTCAGTTCGCGGCAAGGCCATCCTGGACGAGCTTGCGGAACGCCTCGCCGCGCTGCTCGAAGTCCCGGAAGGCGTCGAACGATGCGGCGCCAGGCGAAAGCAGCACCGTGTCGCCGGGCCGCGCGGCCTGTATGGCTGCCCCGACAGCCGCGGCGAAGTCCTGATAGAGCTCGGCCGGCACGCCCTGCTCCCGGCAGACCGGCAGCAGCAGGCGGCCGACGGGGCCGAAGAGGAAGGCCCGGCGCACGGCGCCGAGGCGACCCTTCATGACAGCGTAGTCGAGGTGCTTGTCGTAGCCGCCCCCGAGCCAGAGCAGAGGACCCTGGATCGCCCCGAACGCAGCCAGGGTCCGGTCCGGGGCCGTGGCGATCGAGTCGTTGATGAAGCGCACGCCCCCGGCGTCGGCCACGAGTTCGAGACGGTGCGGAACGCCGGGAAAGGTCCTCAGCTCCTCGCGGATGTCCTCCGGCCTGGCTCCGCCCGCCTGCGCCAGGAGGGCGGCGGCGAGGGCGTTGTCGAGGTTGTGCCGGCCGGGCAGCCGCACTTCCCGCGCCGCGATCAGCGGCTCACCGTACAGCGTGAGCTGGCCATCCCTGAATGTGGCGTCGGCCTCCTCGGTCAGGCTGAAGGTCGCGCGGCCGCCCTCGCCCTGTGCGTCCGAAAGGAGTTCCGGCGGCAGCACCAGGAGATCCTCGGGCCCCTGGTAGCGGGCGATGCGCCACTTGCTGAGGGCGTAGTCCTCGAAGCTCGGATGGATGTCGAGATGGTTCGGCCGGATGTTGAGGACGGCGGCGATCTCCGGGCTCTCCTCGACCAGTTGGAGCTGGAACGAGGAGAGCTCCGCGACATAGATGTCCGTGCGCTCTTCGTCGCGCAGGGCATCCGCGAACGCGCGGCCGATGTTGCCGCAGGCGGTGGCGGCGACCCCGCTGCGCGCCAGCATGCGCGCGACGAGCGTCGTGGTCGTCGTCTTGCCCGCCGAACCTGTGATGCCGAGCACCGGGGCCTTGCGGCGCGCGAGGAAGTATCCGGCCTCCGCCGCCAGCTGGGCGCCGCCGTCTACCAGCGCCCGCACCTCCGGCAGGTCCTTGCGCATGCCGGGCGTCAGGAAGCAGAAATCCAGGTGCGCGCCCACGGCCGCGCCCAGGTAGCCGTCGCCGCAGGTACCGCCGATGCCGAGCTCGCGCAGCACGTCGTCCTTGCCCTGTTCGCGGTCGAAGCCGAGCACCTCGGCGCCCTCCGCCTTCAGCGCGAGGGCGAGCGCCCTGTGGGCCCGGCCGAGCCCGAGCAGGGCGACGCGCCGACCCGCGAAGGAAGCCGGAAGGATCATGCCTTGAGCGCCGCGGCTACGCGATCGAGCGCCTCCGCGATGCGCTCCTCGCTCGTGGCGTAGGAGAAGCGGACGTAGTCGGGCATGCCGAAGCCGGTCCCCGGCACCACCGCGACGGCGGCCTCCTCGAGGAGGTACGCTGCGAGTTCATCGGCATCGCGCCAGGCCAGCCCGCGCGGCGGGTGGTCCAAGAGGTCGCGCACCCGCGGGAAGCAGTAGAAGGCGCCGTGCGGCACGTCGGTCTCGAAGCCCGGCAGGCGGCGGAGTCTCTCCACCATCAGGTCGCGGCGAGCCTGGAAGCGGTCGCGCATCTTGACGATGTCGGTGTCGGGACCGTCCAGGGCCGCCAGCGCGGCGTACTGCGCGATGGTGTTCGCGTTCGAGGTGAGTTGGCTCTGCAGGTTCTGCACGGCCTGGCTGAGCTCGAGGTCGGTCGTCAGCATGAAACCGATGCGCCAGCCGGTCATGGCGTAGCTCTTCGACACGGCGTCCACCACCACGGTGCAGTCCTGGGCCGCGCGGCTCGCGGATGCGGGCGACCGGTGCCTCAGTCCGTCGTAGACCAGCTTGCCGTAGACCTCGTCGGAAATGATGACGACGTCATGGGCCGCAGCGAACTCCGCGATCGCCGCCACCTCGTCGCTGGGCAGCACGACCCCGGACGGGTTCTGCGGCGAGTTCATGACGAGGGCGCGCGTCTTCGGGGTGAGGGCGGCTTCGAAATCCTTGAGCCCGAACGCGAAGCCGCGATCGATGCCGATCGGCACGATCACCGGCACGCCGCCGGCCAGGACGATCTGGTCGGGGTAGGTGACCCAGTAGGGCGAGGGCACGATCACCTCGTCGCCTGGGTTGAGGAGCACCTGGAAGAGCTCGTACAAGGCCTGTTTCGCCCCGACGGTCACGACGACGCCGGCTGCGGGGTACTCGACCCCTTGCTCGCGCAGAAACCTCCGCGCGACGGCCTCGCGCAGTTCGGGAATGCCCGCCACGGCGGTGTACTTGGTCTTGCCTTGGCGCATCGCCTCGATCGCGGCGTCCTGGATCCATCGGGGCGTGTCGAAGTCCGGCTCCCCGACGCCGAACGAGATGATCGGCCGGCCCTGCCTCTGCAGTTCCTTGGCCTTCTGGTCCAGCGACATGGTCGGTGAGGGACGCAGCAGCGAGACGCGGTCAGCGAGCCGCATCGGGGTAACCCCTTTCCTTGAGCCAGTTGCGCAGCCTGAACTCCGACACCTTGCCCGCCTGCACCTCGACGCCGCCGATCTCGACGATCGGGACCCTAGCCGCCAGCGGACTGTCGTCGCCC
>JAJZIE010000134.1 GCA_021810725.1 Bacillota bacterium
GACCGCGCCGCACTGACGGGCCGGAAGGTCACCCCAGTAGCCGTCCTGCGGGTGCAGGCCGAGCTCGGAGGCGATTTCGTACTTGAACTGGTCGAGCTGCTGCGCGGCGCCCTGCACCATCACGCGGTTGCTCGTGTTCGATCCCTGTGCCAATGTGTTCACCTCCCCTGTGCGTTATCGTTTCCTCGCAGGCCGGTCGTATGACGCCAAAATCTGCGCCGGGATCCTTTGGGGCGAGCGCGAACACAATAAGGCAAGGCAGGGTGGATCGCTCCACCCTGCCTTTTGGTTCATATTATCGCGTGGTTCCGCCCATGCCGCCGCGTCCTGCCAGGGACTGCTCCGCCATCTCGATCATGCGGCGGACCATGTGGCCGCCGACGGCGCCGCACTGACGGGCCGGGAGGTCACCCCAGTAGCCGTCCTGGGGGACGTTGAGGCCGATGTCGCGCGCCACCTCATACTTGAACGAGTCGAGAGCAGGCTCCGCACCGCGAACGATCGCGCGGTTGCTGGTGTTGCTGCCTTGCGCCATTCCAGTCACCTCCTTCGAGATTACGGCGATAGTGTTGGGCCGCCGACGTGCTTCGCATCCTAGAACCATCTGGGTCAGCGTGAAAAGACCTGCCAAAGACCCATGGCAACGGCAGTGACGCCCGCGGCGAAGAGCGGGCCGATCGGCACGCCATTAAAGAAGCTGGCCCCAAGCACCGAGCCGATGACCAGCCCGATCGCCACCTGGGGCTGGCGTTGCAGAAGTTCGATGCCTCTCCCGCTCATCCACGACGCGAGGATGCCACCTGCGATCGCAAGGAGGCTAGGGATGCTCCAAAGCTCGCGCACGAGGCTCCCCAGCGGGACTCGGCCGATGGCGAGTTCTGCGAGAACGGCGATCATCAGCATGAAGATGCCGACGCGTATGCCGTTGTCTGCCAGGAACTCGAGAATGGCATGCAGAGGCAGAGCGGCAAGGATCAGAGCGGCAATGGCGCTGACGGCGACCATGTAGTTCCTGCCGAAGGCGCCCACCGCCAGGATCAGCAGCAGCGCAGCGGTTTCCTGGCTCATACTCAGGCACTCCCTGTGACAGGCTACGCTCTGCGCCGGCCGGTTAGAAACCTGGCGCAGAATCCGCAACGCCAGGGGGGCGCCAGTCCGATGAAGAGCTCGATGCGCGCCACCATCGCACTCCTTGGCGCGGTTCCCTTCATGATGGTGCTCGGAAACTCCATGCTGTTTCCGGTCTTTCCGCGCATGCAGGGCGCGCTCGGACTATCTGGCTTGCAGACGTCGCTCGTCGTGACTTCGTTCTCCGTGCCCGCCGGACTCCTGATCCCGTTCGCCGGCTACCTTTCGGACCGGTATGGCCGCAAGCCGATCATGGCGCCCGCCCTGATCATCTTCGGGATCGGCGCGCTCGTCGCGGGACTCTCCGTCTCGTTCCTCGGCTCGCTGGCGTACCCGGGGCTACTGGTGGGCAGGATCATCCAGGGGACGGGGGCTGCGGGCATGGCCCAGCTTGCCATGGCGCTCACCGCGGACATCTTCAGGAGTGGCGAACGCGCGCAGGTGCTCGGCTGGCTCGAGGCGGCCAACGGCCTGGGCAAGGTGGTCAGCCCGATCTCCGGCGCAGTGGTCGGCATCATCCTCTGGCTGCTGCCGTTCTACATCTTTGCTGCGCTGTCGATCCCGCTCGGCATCGCACTCTGGATCTGGGTACACGAACCCGAGGCGAAGCGCTCCAGCCAAGGCTTCGCGGCCTACTTCGCGGGGATCAAGCAGGTGTTCGCCCGCAAGGGAATGTCGCTGTCGGTCCTGCTGCTGTCCGGGGCCGTCGTGATGTTCATCCTTTTCGGAACGCTCTTCTATCTTTCCGAGGTGCTCGAGAAGCGCTACGGCATGGCGGAACTGACGTCCGGGTTCATCCTGGCCCTGCCGGTCGCCGCCCTGTCGGCCACCTCCCTCCTGACCGGCGGCTATCTGCGGCGCCGCCCATCCTTCGCCAAGACGGTGATCGTCGCGGGACTTGTGGTGGTCGCGGCCGTGATGGTGGTGAACGCGTTCTTCACCGACCGGTGGGTACTCTTTTCCGCCATCTTCTTCATGGGCTTCGGCGGCGGTCTCGTCCTGCCGACGCTGACTCTGCTGATCACGTCCTCCACCGCGCTCAAGGAGCGCGGCATGGTCACCTCGCTCTACGGCGGTGTGCGCTTCTTCGGTGTGGCCCTGGGACCTCCCACCTTCGGCTGGCTGATGCACATCGGCCATCAGCCCCTTTTCTGGTCCGCGGCCGGCGTGATCGGCCTGACGACCGTGCTCAACCTCCTGCTCCTGAACCCCGTCGCCATGCTGGGCAAGCAGGCCAAGAAGTCCGATCGGGACCGCTACGTAATCGCTTTCCGTCCTCCGCGGCCGCGGCCGACTTCCTGAGAGGCTTGCGGAACGGCGGATTCGGCGTCGCCATCTCCTCCGGTGCTACATAGTCTGCGCACGGAGGAGGGGGTGCGGTGATCCGGGACTGGAAAGGCGCATGGCACGACGTGATCGGGGACCCGCTGGGCGATCGCAGCGTAAAGCCGCGTAAAGACGGCAGGACAATGGTGATCGACAAGGGCATGGGACTCGGCCCGACCGAGGATCTGCTCAAGATAGCCTGCGAGTATATCGACTATTGGAAGTTGCCGTTCGGCACAAGCGCGCTCTATCCGCCCGACGTTCTGCGCGAGAAGATCGCGCTCATTCGCCGCTATGGCGTCCACGTCTATCCTGGCGGAACGTTCCTCGAGATCGCCATCCTCCAAGGACGGCTTCCCGCTTTCATCGACCGGGTGGCGGAGCTGGGGTTCGACGGCGCCGAGGTGTCGGACGGCACGGTGACGATCACGCCCGCGCAGCGCCGCGAGGCCATCCGCGTGGCCAGGGCGGCAGGGCTCCTGGTGCTGACGGAGGTCGGGCGCAAGGATCCGGAGGAGCGCCTCGGCGCCCTGCAGATCCATCGTACGATCATGGAGGACCTGAGTGCCGGTGCGGAGCAGATCATCGTCGAAGGGCGTGAAAGCGGCAAGGGCGTCGGCATCTATGACCAGCAGGGCGAAATCGCCGAAGAGGAACTGCTCAAGATCATGCGCGCCGCGGGGGACATCCACCGGCTGATCTGGGAGGCGCCGCTCAAGTCCCAGCAGCAGGAACTCATCCACCGCTTCGGCGTGAACGTCAGCCTCGGCAACGTGCCGCCGGCGGAGATTCTTGCGCTCGAGTGCCTGCGGCGCGGGCTGCGTGCAGACACCCTGCGCTACGCGCTGCAGGAGGCTGCGGCCGGCGAGCAGCCCGGAGGCCCTATGGTATAATCCACCTGAGGTGAACCGGGTGCGGGTGATCGCGGGGTCGGCCGGCGGCATCCGTCTGCTCACGGTTCCCGGGCGGAACACCCGGCCCACCTTGGACCGGGTGCGCGAGTCCGTGTTCGCGATTCTCACGCCTCGTCTCCTGAATGCGAAGGTCCTCGACCTCTACGCAGGTACCGGGGCCCTCGGACTGGAGGCTTTGAGCCGCGGCGCCGCCTCGTGCGTTTTCGTCGAAAACGATGAGGCGGCGCTGCGGGTATTGCGCGGGAACGTCGAGCGCACAGGTCTCTCGGAGCGAGCCCGCATCCGGCGGGCGCGCCTGCCTCAGGCGCTCGGGACTCTGGCCGGCGAAGGGCCGTTCGATCTCGTTCTTTGCGACCCGCCGTATGCGCAGGCGCAGTGGACGCCCGTGCTGGCGGGGCTCGCACCGCTGCTCGCGCAAGACTTCCTCGTGGTGTGGGAGCATGCGCGTCAGGACGCTCCTGCCGTGCCGGCGAACTATCGAGTCCTGCGACGGGCCGAGTATGGGCAGACAAGTGTGACCTTTCTTGGAAGGGGAGACGGTTGATTGGCGAGCGCCCTCTACCCCGGAACGTTCGATCCGGTGCATCGCGGGCATCTCGACGTGGTCGAGCGCGCCGCCCGCATCTTCGACCATGTCGTGGTGGCGGTGCTGGAGAACCCCGACAAGCGGCCGGTATTCAGCGTCGAGGAGCGCGAAGGTTTTTTGCGCGCGGCCCTCTCGGACATCCCGAACGTCACCGTGACGCGCTTCGGCGGTCTCACGGTCGCCTGCGCGAAGGAGCATGGGACGAGCGTCATCCTGCGCGGGCTGCGAGCGGTGCTCGACTTCGACTACGAGGTGCAGCTCGCCATGATGAACAGGCACCTGGAGCCCACGGTCGAGACGTTTTTCATGCTCACCAAGAGCCGGTACGCCTACCTCAGCTCGTCGCTGGTCAAGCAGATGGCGAAGTTCGACGCGCCCGTGGAGGATTTCGTCACGCCACCGGTGGCCGAAGCCCTGCGCCGACTGGCGGTGCCTAAGGCATAGGATCGTCGCGCGGGTTCAAGGCTAGGTCCGACTTTCTGCTGCGAGGCGAGGGTGCGATGCACGATGGCAAGGGCGGCGTCGCACTGGCACTGGGCGCGGGAGGTGTCTACGGCTACGCCCACATTGGCGTGCTGACGGTGCTCGAGGAGTTCGGGCTTTGGCCCGACTTCGTGGTCGGTTGCAGCATTGGCGCGGTGATCGGAGCCTTCTACGGTGCAGGCCTGACGGGGGACCAGCTCCTGCAACTCGGCCTCGGCCTGCGTCGCAGCCACCTGCTCGATCTCAGACCGACCCGCATGGGACTCATCGGTGGCCAGCGCCTGGAAGGCGTGGTGCGCCTGCTGACGCGCGACAGGCGCCTCGAGGAGATGCGACCGCCCTTGGCGATCGTCGCCACGGACGTCGAACGAGGCGAGAAGGTCGTTTTCACCCGTGGGGTCGCGGCCAAGGCGGCCCGGGCGTCGAGCGCCATGCCGGGTATTTTCGCTCCGGTGCGGATAGGCGAGCACCTGCTGGTGGACGGCGCGGTTCTAGAACGCGTGCCGGTGCGAACCGCCCGCGAGCTCGGGGCGGAACGGGTCGTGGCGGTCGCCCTGGGCATGATGGAGCCCGGGCAGAGAGTGCAGGTCCGCAACGCCTTCGATGTGGTCACGCAGTCGTTCGATATCATGCAGCGCGAGATCAGCCATGGACACACAGGGGCGGACGTCGTGATCGCGCCGCCCGTGGCCGCCGCAAACGCGTCCGCGGCTGGCGGCGCGGAGCGCCTGATCGAGGCCGGTCGCGCCGCCGCGATGGCCCAGCTCGACGCCTTGCGCTCGATCATGCACAGAAGGGAGATGGCACAGCATGACTAGGCGGCTCAAGTGGTTCCTGGGCGTCGTGATCGCTCTGGTCGTGGTGGCCGCCGCCCTGTGGTTCACGCCCACCGGCGACTACGTCATCCTGCCGGGTATCACCGAGAACCTCAATCAGATCGTCCAGGTCCAGGGGGTCAAGAAGGCACCTGCCGGTCGCATGCTCATGGTTGCCGTGGACATTCAGCCGGCGAACCTTCTCTACTACCTGATCGGGCGCTTCACGCCCTACGGCGAGATCTACCCGGCAAGCGAGCTGCTGGGCACGGGCGTGTCGGAGCAGCAGTACGAGCAGATGAACCAGCAGCTCATGTCCGAGAGTCACCTGATGGCGAAAGTGGCCGCTCTGCGGGCCATCGGACTGCCAGCCCGAGAGACCGGAAAGGGCGTCATCGTGTACGGTACGGAACCAGGGACGCCCGCGGCAGGCAAGCTCAAGGCGGAGGACATCATCACCGCCGTCGACGGCCACGCCATGCAGATCGACCAGCAGCTTCTGAACTTCATGGGAACCATCAAGCCCGGTACCAACGTGGACATGACGGTGAAGCGCAAGGGCAAGGTCGTGCACGTCGTGGTCGGCACCGTGCCGAGCACGTCCGTCAAGGGACACGCCATGGTCGGCGCCTTGATCGGGACCGACTCGCCTGGCTTCGTCGTCCCGCTGAAGATCCACATCCAGACCGGATCGATCTCAGGACCGTCCGCGGGCATGATGTTCAGCCTGTCGATCATCAACCAGTTGCGCCCGCAGTGGCACCTGACGCATGGCGGCACGGTGGCCGGCACCGGGACGATCGACGCGTACGGCGACGTCGGCGCGATCGGAGGCGTGCGGGAGAAGGTCGTTACGGTCTACGAGTCGGGAGCGAAGATCTTCCTCGTGCCGCGCGGCGACTACGCCGACGCCGTGAGTGAGGCGCGCGCCATCGGCATCACCAAGAAAATGCGCATCATACCTGTCGGGACGCTCAATCAGGCACTCGCAGCCCTACGCAAGAGCTGAGCAGCGTCCCCACCTGAAGTATGGCAGGGGGATGCAGATGCAAGGGGCGGACGAACAGCAGGTCCAAGCGATGGTGCAGCAGGAGATGCGCAGGCTCCTGGCCGGCGTGGCCGCGCAGCAGAGTGGCGGTTCCTCGAGCGGATCCAGCCAGTCCTCGAACGCAGGGGGCTCGAGCGCGGGCGGATACTCCAGCAACCAAGGAGGCGCCAACGGGCACGCCAGCGGATACGGAATGAATGGCGGCGCGGGCGGCGGCATGGGGGGCAGCCAGTCCAGCGGCGGGTCACAGGCCAACGGCAAGGCGCAGGGCGGATTCGGCCCTGGCATCCCATCGGGCGATGTGCCGCAGCTGCTCATGCAGTTGGCTCTTGCGTGGCAACAACAGCAATTGGTCAGCGGCAGCGGCCAAGGGCAACAGGGTCAGCAGGCACAACAGAGCGGCCAAGGGCAGCAGAGCGGTCAAGGGCAACAAGGCAGCCAGGCACAACAGAGCCAGCAAGGCAGCCAGGCACAACAGAG
>JAJZIE010000135.1 GCA_021810725.1 Bacillota bacterium
ACGACGATCGGGTTGTCTCCGCCGATCTTCAGGCGGTCACCGACCCGCACGACGCGGGTGGGGCGGCGCATCATAGCCATGGTATATCGCGCCCCATAGAGGCGGGGCGATGCCTCCCTTCCCAGGGCACGGGCTTAGAGCGTCCCGTGCATATGTACGACATCATGGTACGCCAAAACCACCGCGAGAACGAGTAGCAGCGCAAAGCCGATGGTATTGACGATCGCCTCGCGGCCGGGATCGAGCCGCCGGCCGCGGCGCACCCACTCGACGAACAGCAGCAGAAGCTTCTCCCCGTCCAGAGGCGGGAAGGGTACGAGGTTGATCACCGCGAGGTTCGCCGAAAGCAACGCCGCGAGTTGCAACACGGAGGCGATGCCCTGCGCCTCGGCCTGCTGCACGTAGCCGTAGATGCCGACGACACCGGAGATCCCCGGCGGCGTCCGGCCGTGCAGAAGCGGGCCGAAGACCGCCGTCACGAGCAGCACGCAGGCGCTGATCGCATGGGAGACGCCCATGCCGAGGCCCTTGAGCAGAGGCTCGTGGACGACCTGCGTCGCAGCCAGCACGCCGATGTGCAGCTGCCCCTGCGCAGTCTTGTCGGGCTCGGGCGTCAAGGTTACCGTGCGGCGGACCTGGCCCTCCTGGACGAGGAACCTGATCGGTTTGCCGTGGGAGCCGGACACGGCCGTGAGGAGCGCGTTCCAGCTTGGCAGCGGCTTGCCGTTGGCGGCGAGCAGACGGTCGCCAGGCCGGAGCCCCGCTTTCTGCGCCGGCATGCCCGCCTCGAGTTGCGCGATCCTGGGGGGGCCCGGGACGATCTGCGTGATGCCGACGCCAGAGAAGAGCACCCAGAAGAGCGCGGCGGCCAGCACGATGTTCATGATCGGACCCGCCGCGATCGTCAGCACGCGCGCCCAGAGCGGGCGCTGGTTGAAGCTTTCGGGGGTTTCCGGCTGGCCCGGTTCCATGCCGTAGAGGCGGACGTAACCTCCCAGCAGGAAGAGCCGGAAGGCGTACAGCGTACCTCCGGCCTCGAAGCCGAAGAGGCGCGGGCCGAAACCCACCGAGAACTCCTCGACCTTGACGCCGGACGCCTTGGCGACGATGAAGTGACCGAACTCGTGGATGACGACGAGGCCAACCAGGATGACGATGAAGAGCAAGGCTGTCATCGTCCCTCTCGCCTCCGTAACACGTTTTCCGCGGTGGCCCGCGCCCACCTGTCGCTCGCATGCAATGCTCCGAGATCGGGGTTCGCCACCGGCGTGTGTGCCTCCAGCACCGTCTCGACCACCGGAACGATCTCGGTGAAGGGTAGTTCATCAGAGAGGAAAGCGGAGACCGCCACCTCGTTGGCCGCGCAGAGCACGGCCGGCATCGTGCCGCCTATTGTACCCACCTCGCGACAGAGCCGCAAGGAAGGGTAGCGCGCCGCATCGGGCCGGCGGAAGGTGAGTTCCGCGAGATCCTCGGGCTCCAGGGGAGGCAGGGCGTCGATCGGGAGCTCGGGGTGGGTCAGGGCCTGCTCGATCGGCAGCATCATGTCGGGCCGGGCCAGAGCGGCATAGAGCGCCCCGTCGCGGGTCTCGAGAAGCGCGTGCACCATCTGGGTCGGATGGATCCAGACATCGATCGCCTCGAGCGGCAGGCCGAACAGCACATGCGCCTCGAGCACCTCGATGCCCTTGTTCATCAGCGTGGCGGAGTTGATGGTGACGAGCTGGCCCATGCTCCAGTTCGGGTGGCGCAAGGCGTCCTGGGGCCTGGCGCCCGGCAGGCGGTCGAGCGGCCAGTCCCGGAGCGCCCCGCCGGACGTCGTGATGATCAACCGGCGGACGTCCTCGTGCCGGCGTCGCAGGAGCAGCTGGAACGCCGCCGCGTGCTCGGAGTCCACAGGCACCAGATTGCCTTGCGTGACGGCACCCGCAAGGAGCTCCCCGCCCGCGATGATGGACTCCTTCGTGGCGGCGGCGACCCGCCGCCCCGCCCTCAGGGCGGCCAGCATCGGCGGCAGGCCGTCAAAGCCGTTCACAGCCACGACGACCGCGTCGGCCCCGGGCCAGAGCGCCAGCTCCTGCAAGGCATCGATCCCCGCCACACGGCGGCCGACGCCGGGCCGGTCGTCGCCCTCCTGGAAGGCGTAGGCCTCCGGCCGGAATTCGTCGACGACCCTCCACAGCCGGTCGCCACCGTGCCATGCCGATACGGCCAGCACGCGATGTCCACGCCGTCTCGCGATCTCCAGGGTCTGACTGCCGATCGATCCGGTTGCACCCAGCACGACGAGATTCACGCCTGCGCCTCCCCGAGATATGCCGCCCAAGCCGTCGCCACCAGGATGGGACCCGCCGCGAACCCGACCACGCCAAACAGCCTGAGCCCCACATACATGCTGCCGAGTGCCACGAGAGGGTGCAAGCCCACCCGACCGCCGACCAGCCTGGGCTCCAGAACCGGCCGCACGAGGGATGTGAGCAGCAGCACGACGCCGAGCCGAAACGCCAGTCCGACGTTGCCGAAGAGCGCTTCGAGAATCGCCCAGGGCGCCAGCACCGTCGCCGGGCCGAGCCCTGGCGCCACGTCGAGGAGCCCCACGCCGATCGCGGCCAGAAGCGCGTACGGCGCCCGCACGACCGCCAGGCCGAGCGCCGTCACGCTGGCCGTCACCGACGCGAGGACCAGCTGCACCCGCAGGTAGTTGACGGTGGCCCGCCATGCCACATGCCCCAGGCGCCCGGACGTGCCGACCAGCTCGGGCAACCGCGTGGCGATGCCCTGCGCCAGCTGCGGCCGGTCACGGGCCAGGAGGTACGCCCCGACCACCGAGACGATCGTGGCCAAGGCGATGTCCGGGAGCTGCGCCGCCACGTGGACCGCACCCTGCGAGAAGCTGCCAAGGAGGTTCGCGGACATCTTTGGCGGCGGCCCGAGGACGGCCTGCGGCCATATGGCCGCGATCTCGCGCGAGAGCGCTGCGATGGCGGTGGGCAGCAGCGCCGAGAGGCGCCAGGTCTCGAGGACCGCTGCGCGCACCAGCCAGAACGCCCCCAGGAGAACCAGGGTGCCCAGCGATCCGAGCGCCGCCATGGCCCCCACGGATCGCGGCAGCCCACGCATGCTGAGCCGCTCGACGAGCGGCTCGACGATCGCGGCGAGCATCAGGGCCAGCAGGAGCGGATAGGTCACGGGCAAGGCGAAGCGAAGCGCTAGGTAGCCTGTGAGCAGAACGAGCAGCCCACGGACCAGGGCCATCCGACCCGCCTCCCGCCGCGGCCACTACCTGAGGAGATAGTATAGGGCGGGCAGGGCGAACAGAAGGGAATCGATACGATCGAGGAGGCCGCCGTGGCCCGGCATGAACCGGCCTGAGTCCTTGGCGTTGGCCCAGCGCTTGATGGCGGACTCGCCGAGATCGCCGATCGACGACAAAAGGCCGGCCGCCAGTCCGACACCGAGACCGAAGAGAGGATCCCGGTGCAGCCAGGGCGGTATCAGCAGGACGCCGATCAAGCCGGCGAAGAGGATGCCGCCGATCAGCCCTTCCCAGGACTTCTTCGGCGACAGCCGCGGCGAGAGCGGATGCCGGCCGAGCGCCGAGCCGATGAAGTACGCGCCGATGTCGCTGCCCCAGACGAGGAACAGGGCGACGGCGGCCGGCAGGAAGCCATGCGCGCGCAGCAGCTCGAGGAACGCGAGGGGCAGCGCGATGTACACCTGCCCGAAGAGGTCCATCCCCACGGTGCCGCCGGAAAGTCCGATGAACGGCGGAATGACGAGATTGACCGCGAGCAGCGTGGCCAGCACCGGCCAGAGCAGCGTGAGATGGCCGGAAAACCCTAGATAAAGGATGGGCAGGCCACCGAAAAAGTTGAGCCAACTCACGGGGATCGAGCCGCCCTCCTCGCAGATGCGGCTCCATTCGTGCGCGCCCAGGAGGTAGAAGCCCGCGAGTCCCACACACAGCCAGGGCCCGCCGGCCCAGACCAGCAGGACCACGATGGGCGCCACCACAATGGTGCTGACGACGCGGACCCACAGTGCCCCCCGCATCAGCCCAGCCCACCGAAGCGACGGTCCCGCCGCGCGAAGGCCTCGAGGGCCTCCTGCAGCACCGGCCCGTCGAACTCCGGCCAGAAGAGCGGCGTCACGTAGATCTCGGCGTAGTTCGCCTGCCAGATCAGGAAGTTCGACAGTCTGAGCTCGCCGCCCGGCCGGATGACGAGGTCGGGATCCGGCATGTCCCCGGTGTCGAGGTGGCTCGCGAACCGTTCCTCATCGAGACTTTCGGGGTCGACGCCCGAGCGCAGCAAGGAACGGGCTGCCCGCACGATCTCGTCCCGCCCGCCGTAGTTCATGGCAATCGCGAGCACGAGCCGGCGGTTGCCCTCGGTCCGCCGCTCCGCCCGCTCCATCTCGAGCTGGCACCGCTCGGGCAGCGCGGTGCGGTCGCCCAGGAACACGATGCGGACGTGCTCGTGGTCGAGTTCGTCGATCTCCGAACGCAGATACTCGACCAGAAGGTCCATAAGCGCCGCGACTTCCTCGGCTGGCCGCTTCCAGTTCTCCGTCGAGAAGGCGTACACGGAGAGATACTCGACACCAAGCGAAGGCGCTGCGCGCACGACGCGGCGCAGTGCCTCGAGTCCGGCGCGATGCCCGACGACGCGAGGCTCCCCTCGCGCCGCCGCCCACCGTCCGTTCCCGTCCATGATGATCGCTACATGGCGAGCACCGTAGTTCATTGCGGCTCCTCCGGCTGGGACTTGAACGCGGCCAGCACGAGCAGCGGGCCGTCGGGTGCCTGACGCTGCTGCACCACCCGCCAGACGTCTCCGTCAAAGGGCCTAGGTGCGACCGTCCTGCGAAAAGCGGGCTCAAGGCCGTTCGCGCGGCAGAAGTCGAGCGCTTCGTCCTCCGTGCAGCCCAGGAGTGACCTCAAACCTCGAGGATCTCCTTCTCCTTCGCCGCGACCGTCTGGTCGATCTCCCCCACCATGCGGTCGGTGATCTTCTGCAGCTCGGTCTCGAGCCGACGCAGTTCGTCCTCCGGGAGCTTGCCGGATTTCTGCTCCGCCTTCAGGTGCTCGAGGGTGTCACGCCGCACGTTGCGCACCGCGACCTTTTCCTCTTCGGCCTTGCGGTGCAGCACCTTGACGAGTTCGCGCCTGCGCTCTTCCGTGAGGGCCGGGATCGCAAGCCGCAGCACGATGCCGTCCGACGTCGGCGAAATGCCGAGCTCGCTCTTGAGAATGGCCTTCTCGATCACGGGCACCAGGCTCTTGTCCCAGGGCTGGATCACGAGGAGGCGGGGCTCCGGCACGGAGATCTGGGCCACCTGCTGCAATGGCGTCTGGGTGCCGTAGTAGTCCACGTGCAGCTTCTCCACGAGTGCGGGCGTGGCGCGGCCCGCGCGGATCGACTGCAAATCCTCGCGCAGAACGCCGACCGACTTCTTCATCCGGTCCTGGGCCTGTTCTAGCAACGCGTGCAACTCAGTCCCCCCTCACGTACGTGCCGATCTGCTCCCCCAGGACAGCTCTTCTGATGTTGCCGGGACGGTTGACGTCGAAGACGATGATCGGTATGCCGTTGTCCATGCAGAGCGAGGTGGCGGTGGTGTCCATCACCCTCAGCCCGCGCTGCAGCACCTCGAGGTAGCTGATCTCGCGGAAGAGGCGGGCGTCCGGGTTGCGGCGGGGGTCGTCGTCGTAGACTCCCTCCTCCTTCGTCGCCTTCAGCATCACCTCGGCCTCGATCTCGGCACAGCGCAGGGCCGCGGTGGTATCGGTCGAGAAGTACGGGTTGCCGTTCCCGGCCGCGAAGATGACGACGCGCCCCTTCTCCAGGTGGCGGATGGCCCGCCGGCGGATGTAGGGCTCGGCCACCTCGCGCATCTCGATCGCCGTCTGCACGCGCGTCGGCACATCCTTCTGCTCGAGGGCGTCCTGCAAGGCGAGCGCGTTGATCACCGTCGCGAGCATGCCCATGTAGTCGGCGGTGGCGCGATCCATGCCGAGCGCGCTGCCGGCCGTGCCGCGCCAGATGTTGCCGCCGCCGATCACGATCGCGAGCTCCACGCCGAGATCCTGCACCTCGCGCACCTGCTCGGCGATCGACGCGGCGACCCGCGGGTCGATGCCGTACCCGGCCTCCCCGGCGAGGATCTCGCCCGAAAGCTTGAGCACGACGCGCTTGTACTTCGCCCGCACGGTGTCCATCGCCTAGGCCTCCTGGCTTCCCTGGAGCTCCTCGCCCACCTCGAAGCGCGCGAAGCGGCGCACCTGGACGTTTTCGCCCATCTTGGCCACCAGCTCGTTGACGAGGTCCTGCACCCGCTTCTTGTCGTCCTTGATGTACACCTGCTCAAGCAGGCAGAATTCCTGGAAGAACTTTTCGAGGCGCCCCTGCACGATCTTCTCGGCGATGTGGGGCGGCTTGCCTTCGTTCGCGGCCTGCGCGTCGTAGATGCGGCGCTCGGCCGCGATGGTGTCCTCGGGCACCTCCTCGCGGCGGACCCAGCGCGGGCGCGCGGCCGCGATCTGCAGAGCGATCTCGTGCACGACCTGACGGAACTCCTCGTTGCGCGCCACGAAGTCGGTCTCGCAGTTGACCTCCACGAGCACGCCGATGCGGCCGCCACCGTGCGAGTAGGTCTCGATCAGACCCTCCTTCGCCACGCGGCCCGCCTTCTTCGCCGCGGCGGCGAGGCCCTTCTCGCGCAGGATCTCGACCGCGCGGTCCATCGAGCCCTCGGCC
>JAJZIE010000136.1 GCA_021810725.1 Bacillota bacterium
TAAGCGTGAAGCGGAGAAGATCCTTGCACAAAAGTTGACCGAATACCAAAGCAGTGGTGCCGCACAAGCTGGTCGGCAAACCTTGGGCGAATACCTTGACCAGTGGCTTATAGACTCATGTGAGCCACGGCTGCGTGCAAACACAGTAAAGCAACGCCGTATTCTTATACGCGAGTACATCGCGCCGGAAATTGGTTACAAGAGGCTGTCCTCTGTTGGCCCGCAGGACTTGATAAGGCTGTATCGTCACCTACTGAACAAGCCTCGCAAGGACGGCAAGGGAACTTTGTCTCCCCGTACTGTGGCGATCTGCCACACAATTCTGCACTCCGCCTTCAAAGAGGCGGTGGAGATGGGCATGCTGACGTCTAATCCGGCGTCGAAAGCGCATCCACCAAAGCAGGAACGCCACGAGATCGTTCCCATGACACCTGACGAGGTGCGGGCGTTTCTCGCCGCTGCACAAGAAAGCCGCTACTACGCACTTTATGTTTTGGCCATCACGGCAGGGCTTCGCCTTGGAGAGCTCCTTGGCTTACGGTGGGTCGACGTGAATCTCGATGACGGGATGCTGTCGGTGCGGCACACCTTACTGCGGTCAGGACGCACCGTACAGGCGCGGCTGGCTCCTACCAAGACCTCTTCTGGTAATCGGTCGCTGGCCCTAAGCGAGATGGCTTTGAGCGCCTTACGCGAGCATCGCCGCCGCCAGCTTGCGGAGCGTTTAGTCGCCGGCCCAGGGTGGACTGACTACGACCTTGTCTTCCCGAGCACGAAAGGCACCCCCTTAAGCGACACCCACCTGCGCAGTCGCGACTACGCCCGCGTACTCAAGCGCGCTGGCTTATCGCACTTCAGGCCACACGACATGCGCCACACGATGGCGACTCTTCTGCTGGCCGAGGGCGTCCACCCGAAAATCGTCCAAGAGCGTCTAGGCCACAGCCGTATCGACATGACCATGGACACGTACAGCCATGTCCTACCCAACCTGCAACGTGAGGCAGCAAACAGGCTGGACGCAGTGATCAGCGGCACGCGAAATGGAAACCGCCAAACTGGAACCAAGAAAAAGCGTTAGCAAAGCGTTAGCAAGAGCAGAGACCGAGGCACTCCATCGAGAGTGCCTCGGTCTCTGTAATCCGCTCCTGGAGCGGGTTTCGGGGCTTCAAACTTGGCGCGCCCGGCAGGATTCGAACCTGCGGCCTCTTGCTCCGGAGGCAAGCGCTCTATCCACTGAGCTACGGGCGCGTAACGCAGACGTATTGTAGCATCGCACCGGAGTACGGCGCAAACATCAAGGTTCTGACGAAGGGTGCGCCGACTCGAACTTCATCCATTTGTCCGCCCAGGCCTGAATGGACTGCACGACGGCTTCGAGTTCGCGGCCCTTGTCGGTGAGTTCGTACAGGATGAGAACCGGCCTGCAGGCCTGCACCTCACGGCGCACGAGACCCTCCTCCTCGAACTCCCGCAGCCGCTCGGAAAGAAGCCGTTCCGATAGATCTGGCACCTGCTCGCGGAACTCGTGGAAGCGGCGGGGTCCACCCATGAGCACGCGCAGGATGAGACCGCTCCACTTCTTGCCGAGCAGCAGCGCGGCTTGCTGGTAGCGCGGGCACATCCGATCGTAACCCATGTCCCTTTCGCCTCCCGCGACGGATTGTAGCACATGCACTTGACAAAAGTAAGTACATTACCTACCGTTCCCATCAGGTACTTACGCAAGGTAAGCGTCACCGGCCGCGCGGCCGCCTGGATGGGAAAGGGGAACATCATGAACGAGCACATGGGGCTCCAGGTGTCGCGGGAGATCCAGGAGGCGGCTGCCAAGGTCGGTCCGGCGGTGGTGAGGGTCGAGGCGGAGGGCGCGGCAGGCGTCGGCATGGGATCTGGCGTGCTTGTCGACGCCGCGCGCGGGGAGGTCGTGACGAACGCCCACGTCGTCCATGAGCGCGACGAGGTGGCGGTCACGTTCCACGACGGTGTGACCCGCGGCGGCGAGGTGGTCGCCTATGACCGGCTCTACGACCTGGCGCTCGTGCGCACGCGCCCGCCGGTGCAGCGGGATCTCGCGCTCGCGTCCGCAGAGGATCTGCGGCCGGGCGAACTCGTGCTAGCGGTAGGCAACCCCTTCGGGTTCGACTGGACCGTGACACTCGGCGTCGTCTCGGCGGTGGAGCGCATGGTCGGCCCGCTCGACGGGCTCGTGCAGACCGACGCGGCGATCAACCCCGGCAACTCGGGCGGGGCGCTCGCGGATCTCGAGGGGCGTCTTGTCGGGATTCCGACCATGATCGTCGCCGCCGGCCAGAATCTCGGCTTCGCGATCCCCGCCTGGCAGGTGGAACTGGCCTTGGGGCAGTTCAGGCAACTCGGCAGGGCCCAGCACCCCTGGATTGGCATCCGTGGCGCGACAGAGGTCGTGTCGCCCGAGATCGCCGCCATGCTCGAGCTGCCCGAGCAGCGTGGGGTGGTCGCGGTCACCGTCGAGGAAGGCGGGCCGGCCGAGGCGGCCGGACTCATTGCGTTCGACGTCATCACCGCGGCCGGCGGCACGCCGACGCCATCGCTTGCGGCGCTGAGGCGCGTAGTGCGCGGGACGCCCGTCGGCGAGGCGCTCGAACTCAGGATCGTGCGCCACGGCAATCCTGCGACAAGGCAGGTGCGCGTGCGCGAGCTGCCTCCCGTCTACACGCGGTAGATGTGAGTAAGTAGACCAGGAGGTGTCCGAGATGGCGAAGATCGCGAGCTGGATTACCGCGGGACCCGGACAGGAGGGCAAGGCGCTAGCCGGTGTGCGCATCGCGGCGCGCCTCAGGAGCAGCGGCAAGGCGGAAACCAAAGTCGTGTTCTTCGGGCCGGGCGTGCAGCTGCTGGACGAGGCACAGGGTGAACTGCGCGAGGCGCTCGAGTCGCTCAAGGGCGCCGGCGTGCCTATCCTCGCCTGCCAGTTCAACGCGCAGCAGCTCGGCGCGACCGACCGGCTCAAGGCATACGGCGTCGATCTGCAGGGCGCGGGGGATGTGCTCGTCCAGCTGACCGACGAAGGCTACCAGGTGGTCGGTTACTGACGCGGCGAAACGCTCGTAACGTGGCACGATCGGTGCTAGCATGGACGCAGGACCGCTAGGGGAGCCTCGACGAGGCTGAGAGGCAGCGTGGCTGCCGACCCTTCGAACCTGAACTGGGTGATACCAGCGTAGGGAAGCGACCGCACGTCGGACCGCCACCCTGCGTGGGTGGCGGTTTCTACATAGGCCAGGAGGTATGATCATGCCCGAGCTTCCCGCCGTAGGCAAGATATCGCCGGAGATCTTCCAGGACCTCATTTACCCGCGGCTCGGTTCCGCCCGACGCGAGGTGCTCGTCGGACCGCGCTCCGGCGTGGATATCGCCGTGGTGCGCACAGCACCGGGCCGCGTCATGGCGACGACCTGCGACCCCGTGTTCGTCGTTCCGCAGTACGGTATGAAGCGCGCAGCCTGGTTCGCGATCCACATCCTTGCCTCCGACGTGGCCACGTCCGGCCTTCCGCCCGCCTATATGGCGATCGATCTCAACCTGCCGCTCGAGATCACGGAGAGCGAACTCACGGAGCTCTGGGACGGCATGCATCGGACGTCCGAGGATCTCGGCATGGCGGTGATTTCCGGGCACACGGCGCGCTACGAGGGCTGCGCCTACCCGATGGTGGGCGGGGCGACGGTGATCGCCGTGGGCGACGAGGACAAGTACGTGACACCGGAAATGGCTAGGCCCGGCGATGTCGTCCTGTGCACGAAGGGCGCCGCGATCGAGGCGACGGGGCTCTTCGGCGTCACCTTCCCCGATCAGCTGGCGCAGCGCATCGGCGGCGAGCTTGCGCAGAGGGCGCAGGACCTCTTCTACCAGATGAGCGTCGTGCGCGACGCCATGGCTGCCGCCGGCTACGGTGTGCGCGAACACGGTGTCACCGCGATGCACGACGCGACGGAATGCGGCGTTCTCGGGGGCGTATTCGAGATCGCGCAGGCGTCGCGCGTCGGCGTTCGGCTCGACACGCGTGCAGTACCGGTGCGCGAGGAGACCGCGGCGCTTTGCCGATACCTCGGCATCGACCCCCTGGCTGCGATCTCCGAAGGCACGCTTCTCCTCACGGCACGCCCCGACCACGCGGACGGCGTGGTGAGAACTCTTGCCGCCGAAGGCATCGAGGCCCAGCCGATCGGCGAGATCCTGCCCGAGGAACGCGGCATGGTCCGCACGACGGACACGGGCGACGAGGAACTCCGGCATCCCGGCGTCGACCCCTTCTGGGCCGCGTATGGTAGGGCCCTTGAGCAGGGGCTGTGAAACCGGCGCGCATCCTCACCGTCGCCGGTTCCGACAGCGGCGGCGGCGCGGGCATTGAGGCCGACATCAAGACGATCGAGCGCCTCGGTGGCTACGCCATGGCGGCCGTCACCTCGGTGACGGCCCAGAACACCCTGGGCGTGCAGGGCATCTGGCCCCTGCCGCCCGAGGCGATCGAGACCCAGATCCGCTCCTGCCGCGAGGACATCGGCGTGGACGCCGCCAAATGCGGCATGCTCGGCGGCACGGAGGTGGTGGAGGCAGCAGCGGTGGGCCTCGCCGCGATCGATGGCCTGCGGCTTGTGGTGGACCCGGTGATGCGCGCCAAGGGCGGCGACCGGCTGCTGGCCCCCGACGCCGAACAGGCCTTGCGGCGCCTGATCTTGCCGCTTGCGTCGCTCGTGACGCCGAACCTGCCAGAGGCCTCCGCCTTGGTCGGGTACGAGGTGAAGAGCGCGAAGGAGCGCGAGCGGGCGGCGCAGGAACTCGTCGAGATGGGGGCCGCGGCCGCGCTCATCAAGGGCGGCCACGGCGACGGCGATGAGCTCGAGGACCTTCTGTACGACGGCAGCCGGTTCTACCGCTACCGGGCGCGGCGCATCGACACGCGGCATACCCACGGAACGGGATGCACGCTGTCCGCGGCGATCGCGACGGGACTCGGTCAGGGCCTCGATCTGCCGGCCGCGGTAGCGCGGGCCATCGCCTACGTACAGACGGCCATCCGCCTCGCGCCCGGACTTGGCGGCGGCCACGGGCCGCTCGACCACCATGCCGGCCAGTCCGCATGGCAGGAGGGCTGATCTTGACCGAGCCCCAGGACGAGGAACTCAAAGCTCTATGGACGGCGATCGACGACCTTTGGCGAAGAATCCAGCACCATCCCTTCCTTACGGGGCTGCAAGACGGTACGCTGGATGAGGCGAAGTTCCGTTATTTCCTCGCGCAGGACTACCGCTACCTCGAGGACTTCTCACGGGCCCTCTTGCATCTCGCCGCGAAAGCACCCGACGCGCTTGCCCTGCGCACGATCTGGCGTCACGTCGGCACCGTCTTCGAGGTGGAGGAAGCGCTGCACGCGGATTTGACGTCGGCGCTCGGCGGGGACGCGGAGAGCCTTCGCCGCGCGCCGCGCGGCGATGCGACCGAGCATTATGTCGATTTCCTACTGCGCCACACTGCGCACGGCGACTACGCTGCCGGCGTCATCTCTGTCCTGCCCTGCTACTGGATCTACCGCGAGGTCGGGCTCGCGCTCGCGGCGCGCGGAAGTTCGCCGCGGGCAGCGTACCGGGCCTGGATCGAGACGTACGCGGGCGAGGTGTACGGCGAGGCGGTGCGGGAGCTGAAGGCTCTGGCGGGAGACGCGCTCCGCGCGGCACCTGCCCGCCAAGAGGAGCTTTCGGCCATCTTCCGGCAGGGCGTACGGCATGAGCTCATGTTCTGGCAGCAGGCATACGACCACGGAGACGAGGAGGTCCAAGTTTGACCGACAGCGAGTATCTCTGGCGCCGGCTAGGCGTTCTGGTGCTTGGTGCGATCTGGCTGCTTGCCGTCGTCAGCAAGTTGCGGGCCGGCCAACTCTTCTCCCTCGAGGCGTCCGCGCTGCATCTCCCCGTCTGGTTTCCGCTCTGGAGCGTGCCTGCCGGTGAGGCGGCGTTGTTCGTGATCTGCTTCGCGGCGGGCCTCGCCTGCAGGTTTTTGCGGCCGGTGGCTGTCCTCAATCTGATCATCTACCTGATCCTGCTAGGCTTTCTCATCTACGAGAAGACGAACGGGTTCGGCAAGTATGGCTGCGGCTGCTTCGGTGGCGTGCAGAACGGCATCGGTCCCTGGGACTTCGTGCGCGACGGGCTTTTCGTGCTGCTGAGTCTCGCACTGGCCCTGCCCTGGCGCCGGCGGCGCCTGGGCGCGGCGCAGGTGGGCCAGCCGTGATCAAGGCGATCGTCTTCGACTTCGATGGCACGATCCTCGACACCGAGAGCGCCGAGTACGAGACGTGGCAGGAGGTCTACGGCCGCTACGGCCAGGAGCTTCCGCTGCGGCAGTGGTCCCTGATCGTCGGTTCGGCCGGCCACACCTTCGATCTTCTCGCCTACCTCGAGGAGCGCGTCGGTCATGCCCTGCCGCGCGAGGAGATCCGCGCCGAGCGCCGCCGCCGCGATGACCTGATGGTTGGGGTCATGCCTGCGCGCGACGGCGTCGTGGATCTCGTGCGCCAGGCGAAGGCCGAGGGGGTCTCGCTCGCCATCGCATCGAGCTCGCCCAGGGCGTGGGTCGTGCGGCACCTGACGCGGCTCGGCCTGCTGGCGGACTTTCCGGTTATCGCGAGCTTCGACGAGACCGGCCGCGGCAAGCCAGACCCGGCTTCCTTTCTTCTCGCCCTGCGCCAGCTCGGCGTCCAGGCGAGC
>JAJZIE010000137.1 GCA_021810725.1 Bacillota bacterium
CGGGACGCTCTAAGCCCGTGCCCTGGGAAGGGAGGCATCGCCCCGCCTCTATGGGGCGCGATATACCATGGCTATGATGCGCCGCCCCACCCGCGTCGTGCGGGTCGGTGACCGCCTGAAGATCGGTGGGGACAATCCGATCGTCGTCCAGACCATGACGAAGACCGACACCCGCGATGTGCCGGCGACCCTCGACGAGATCTTTCGCCTGGTGCAGGCCGGTTGCGAGATGGTGCGGCTCGCGGTGCTCGACCGCCAGGCCGCCGAGGCGCTCGCGGAGATCAAGAAGGCGAGCCCCATCCCGATCGTCGCGGACATCCACTTCGACTACCGCCTTGCCCTGATCGCCCTCCAGTCCGGCGTCGACAAGCTGCGGCTGAACCCTGGCAACATCGGCAGTCCGGAACGCGTGCGGGCGGTCGTGAGCGAGGCCAAGAGCCGGGGCGTGCCGATCCGCATCGGGGTCAACGCCGGGTCGCTCGAGAAGGACCTGATCGAGAAATACGGCCATCCTACGCCCGAGGCGATGGTGGAATCCGGCCTCAGACACCTCAGTATTCTGGACGAGCTCAACTTCGACCAGGTCATCGTCTCGCTCAAGGCCCCGGAAGTCGGACTGACGGTCGAGGCGTACCGCCAGTTCGCCAAGGTGTCGGACGTGCCGCTGCACCTTGGTGTCACGGAGGCCGGCACCGTCTGGTCCGGGTCGATCCGCTCCGCGGTGGGGCTCGGCATCCTGCTCTCCGAGGGGATCGGCGACACGATCCGGGTCTCGCTCTCGGGACCGGCGGTCGAGGAAGTGAAGGTGGCGAGAGAGATCCTGCGCGCCAGCGACCGGCGCGTCTTCGGCCCGACCGTCTATGCCTGCCCGACCTGCGGCCGCTGCGAGATCGACCTGCAGAAGGTCGCCGCGGAGGTTGAGAGCCGGGTCTCCGGGTTCACGGTGCCGCTGCGCATCTCCGTGATGGGCTGCGCCGTCAACGGACCGGGAGAGGCGCGCGAGTCGGACGTGGGCCTCGCGGGCGGCCGCGGCTTCGGCTTCCTGTACAAGGATGGCAAGATCGCCGGCAAGGTCAGCCAGGAGGACATGGTCGACAAGCTGGTGGAGGAAGTCCGCAGATTGGACGAGGAGGCCAAGTCTGGTGCCGAAAGGCGGTAAAGACAAGGAGTTCGTACGCGAGATCGCTGATCCCGCCGTCGACTTCTCCCAGTGGTATGTGGACGTCGTGCAGAAGGCAGAACTCGTCGACTATGCGCCGGTGCGCGGATGCATCGTGTTCCGGCCCTATGGCTACAACCTCTGGGAGCGGACCCAGGAGGCCCTCGACCGCAGGTTCAAGGCCACGGGCCACCAGAACGCCTACTTCCCGCTGCTGATCCCCGAAAGTTTTCTTTTGCGCGAGCAGCAGCACGTGGAGGGGTTCACGCCCGAGGTGCTCTGGGTGACGATGGGCGGAGACGAGATCCTGCAGGAGCGGCTCGCCATCCGGCCGACCTCGGAGGCCATCATCGGGCCGATGTACTCGCGCTGGGTGCAGTCGTACCGCGACCTGCCGATCCTCATCAACCAGTGGTGCAGCGTCGTGCGCTGGGAGAAGGCCACCCGACCCTTCCTGCGCACCGCGGAGTTCCTCTGGCAGGAGGGGCACACGGCCCACGCCACGGCCGAGGAGGCGCAGGAGGAATCCCTGCGCATGCTCGAGGTCTACCGCGACTTCTACGAGAACGAGATGGCCATCTGGGTCATCCCTGGCCAGAAGACCGAATCGGAGAAATTTCCGGGCGCCTTGCGCACCTACTCCGTCGAGGCGCTCATGGGGGATGGCAGGGCGCTCCAGGCGGCCACCTCGCACAACCTCGGCCAGAACTTCGCCCACGCCTACGAGATCCGCTACCTGGACCAGGCCGGCCAGCTGCAGGAAGCCTGGACGACGTCCTGGGGACTTTCCTGGCGCGCGCTCGGTGCGCTGATCATGGTGCACGGCGATGCGAGAGGCCTCGTGCTGCCGCCCAAGATGGCCCCGATCCAGGTGGTCATCGTGCCGATCGGCCAAGGTGCCGAGGGGGAGGCGGTACGCACGCGTGCACGCCAATTGAAGGAGCAGCTCGGCGAGGTGGCGAGGGTCCACCTCGATGACCGCGACGAGTACACGCCCGGCTGGAAGTTCAATGCCTGGGAACTGCGCGGCGTCCCGCTGCGCCTAGAGATCGGGCCGCGCGACCTGCGCGAGCACCAGTGCGTCCTCGTGCGCCGCGACACCGGCGACAAGCTCGCGACCTCGCAGGAGGGGCTCGACGTCCAGGTGCGGGCGCTGCTC
Organism: Bacillota bacterium; assembly: GCA_021810725.1. Lineage (GTDB taxonomy): Bacteria > Bacillota > Sulfobacillia > JAJZYS01 > JAJYTV01 > JAJZQO01. The sequence continues at coordinate 2,319 of JAJZIE010000137.1, forward strand.
GGGGAGATCCAGGACAACCTCCTGCGGCGCTCGCGCCAGCGCGTCGAGGAGAGCACCACCGAGGTGCACTCGCTCGCGGAGATCGAGGCGGTCACAGCCGCGCGTCGGGGCTTCGCCGCCGGCGGCTGGTGCGGCGAAGCGGCGTGCGAGGAGCACGTGCGGCAGGAGACCGGGGCGACGATCCGCAATATCCCCTTTCAGCAGCAGCCGGTGGACAAGTGCGCCGCCTGCGGCCAAGACGCAAGGCACTACGTCCTCTGGGCCCGTGCGTACTAGGTAGGATGATGGAGCCTATGGAGAGGTTGGCAAGGCCGGCTGTCGTCGTGATCGTTCCCGCGTACGACGAGGAAGAGACCGTTTCGTCCGTCGTGTCGGTCCTGGTGGACCATCCGCTGGTCGACGAGGTGATCGTGGTGTCCGACGGCTCGTCGGACCACACGGCGGACCTCGCGCGCAAGGCGGGGGCGCGTGTCGTCGAGCTGCCCGAGAACATGGGCAAGGGCGCGGCGATGCAGACCGGGCTGAGTCTGACGGCGGCGGACGTCGTGCTGTTCCTTGACGCGGATCTCATCGGCCTGCGCCCCGAGCACGTCGAGCGCATGCTCGGTCCGGTGCTCGAGGGCGAGGTGCAGATGACGGTCGGGGTGTTCGAGGGCGGCCGCGGCGCCACCGACTTCGCGCAGCAGATCGCGCCGTTCCTCTCGGGACAGCGCGCGATGCGGCGCACGGTGCTCGACGACATCGACGACATGTCGGACTCCGGCTACGGCGTCGAGGTGGCCCTGACGCGCTACATGCGCCGCCACCACGCCAATGTGGCGGAGGTCGTGCTGGAGGATCTCACCCACCGCATGAAGGAAGAGAAGCGCGGCCTCGTCAAGGGTTTCGCTTCGCGCATGAAGATGTACTGGGAGATCGCAAAGCTCCTGCCGAAGGACCTGCCGCGGGAAGGCAAGGAGACGAAGGACAGGGTGCGCTAGCGACAAAACCGGGAGGTATCCGCTCTTGGATAGCGACGAGGCAAGGCTGCGCGATCCGTTCGACGCGGCTTGGCGTCGCGTTGTGCTCGAATCCGCGCCGGTCGTGGTGCGCGGCTGGCTGCTCGCGGCGGGCGTCAGGGTCGAGGGAGAGCAGGTCCTGGTGGAGGTGCCGCAGAGCGGTCTCGGCCTAGGCCTAGGGCTGTTGCAGGGCCTTGAGGGCACCTTGCAGGAGGCCCTCCTGAAGACCACAGGTCAGCTCTACCGGATCGAGTTCGCCGCTGGCGCCGAAGGCGAGATCGCGAAGCCCGAGGCGCCTGCCCCGGCACCCCTCAGCGCGGCCCAGCCGCGCGAGCGCCTCGTCTTCGGGCGGGCGTTCCACGGCAGGACGACCCCCCTGCGCGAGATCTCGATCGACGCGAGCCGGGTGATCGCCGAGGGCGAGGTCGTGTCGGTCGACACGCGGCCCAGGCGCGGCGGCGGCCAGATCGTCACGCTTGGCCTGTCGGACCATGACGACGGGCTCGTGGTCAAGTTCCTGGTGGACGAGCGCCAGCGCCTGCTCAAGGAGCCCTCGGCGGGCGATTGGCTCCGGGTGCGCGGGCAGATCGGCTCCGACGAGCGGCAAGGTGAGCCGATCCTCTGGGCGCGCGACGCCTACCTCCTGCACCGCGAGCAGCGCCGGGCGACCCTCGACTGCGACCGCGTCGAGCTGCATCTGCACACGCGCATGTCGCAGATGGACGGCCTGATCGACCTTGCGCGCATGGCCGAGGCCGCCGAGCGCCTGAGGATCTCGGCCTTCGCCGTGACGGACCACGGCGTGCTGCAAGCCTTTCCGGAAGCCCAGGAGATCGCCAGAAAGCATGGACTCAAGGTGATCTACGGCCTCGAAGCCTTCGTGGTGCAGGATCGTCCACCCATCACCATGCGCGCGGGGACGCAGAGCGTCAGCGGCGACTTCGTCGCGCTGGACATCGAGACGACATCGCTTTCGCCGCGGTCCGGCGAGGTCATCGAGGTCGGGCTCGTGCGGTTCGCGGGTGGGCAGAAGGTCGATGAGTACGAAACCCTGGTGCGGCCTCAGGGCGAGGTGTCGCAGCGCACCCAGGAACTCACGGGCATCGATCCCCTGAGCCTCAAGGACGCGCCCTCTCTCGACCAGGTGGCCGGCGAGATCCTGGCCTTCATCGGAGACCTTCCGGTCATCGCGCACAACGCGTCGTTCGACGAGGGCTATCTGCGCACGGCGTTTTCGCGCCTCGGCCATCGGGTCGCGTGGCCGGTGGTGGATACGCTGGAGCTTGGCCGTGCCCTCTGTCCCGAGCTCCGCAGCCATCGCCTGCCCGATCTCGCCAAGCGTTTCGAGATCGGCGAATTCACGCACCACCGTGCCAGCTCCGACGCGGAAGTGGCCGGACGCGTCGCCGTGCGCCTGCTGGAGATGGCGGCCAAGGCGGGCGCGAAGACCCTCGGAGAGCTCGACGGGCTAGGGGAGCGCATCCCGCTGCAGCATCGGCGTCCGCAGCACGTGATGCTGCTCGTGAAATCCCAGACGGGGCTGCGCGAGCTCTACCGGGCGGTCAGCCGCGCCCATCTCGAGCAGTTCCACCGCGTGCCGCGGCTCTACGAGTCCGAGGTGCGCGCCCTGCGGGGCGAGGTGCTGGTCGGGGCCGCGGGCTGCCTGCAGGGATCCCTCATGCGGATGTGGCTGCGGGGCGCGGAAGAGAGCGAACTCGTGGCCCTGGCCGGGGCACTGGACTATCTCGAGGTGCTGCCGCCGGAGGTGCTGCTGGCGTCCGCCCGGGCCGAGGGCTATCTCACGAGCCTCGAGCAGGCAAAAGCGGCCGTACAGGCGGTGGTCGAGCTCGGGCGGCGCACCGGGCGGCCGGTGGTGGCGGTGGGGGACGCCCACTACATCGACCCCGATGAGCGCGAGCTCAGGGCGATCGTTCTGCGTGGCACCGGGCGCGAGACGCCGGGAGACGCCGAGCGCGAGGTTCATCTGCGCACGGCGGGCGAGATGCTCCAGGACTTCGCCTGGCTCGGCGCGGAGGCGGCGGAGGAGATCTGCCTGCGCAATCCCGAGCGCATCCGCGACCTCGTCGGGGATGTGCAGCCGGTGCCGGACGAGCTATCCGCCCCCGAACTCCCCGAAGCGGCGCAGGCGGTGGAGCGGGAGGCGCGCGAGCGTGCCCGGGAGCTCTACGGCGAGCCGTTGCCCGAGCTCATCGCCCAGCGTATGGAGCGCGAGCTCAAGGCGGTGATCGGCAATGGCTTCTCGAGCATCTACCGCATCGCGCAGCTCCTGACGCGCCGATCGCTCGAGGACGGCTATCTCGTGGGATCGCGGGGGTCGGTCGGGTCGTCGTTCGTCGCGTACCTGACCGGGATCACCGAGGTGAACCCGCTGCCGCCGCACTGGCGCTGCCCCACCTGCAAGGAGGTCGTCTTCGCGCCCGAGGCGGGGTCCGGCTTCGACCTGCGTCGGCGCACCTGCGAGCGCTGCGGCGTGGAGATGGCGCGGGACGGCCAGGACATTCCCTTCGAAACGTTCATGGGCTTCGACGGCGACAAGGTGCCCGATATCGATCTCAACTTCTCCGGCGAGTACCAGCCGCAGATCCACCGCTACACCGAAGAACTCCTCGGCGGGCAGGTCTACCGGGCGGGCACGATCGCGACGATCGCCGAGCGCACCGCGTTCGGCCTCGTCAAGGGCCATCTCGAGGCGGCGGGCCGCACGGCCCGCGCACCGGAGCTCGAGCGGCTGGCGCGTGGCGTCACCGGCGTCAAGCGCACGACCGGCCAGCATCCCGGCGGCGTCATGGTCGTGCCGGTGACGGACGACGTGCACCGCTTCACGCCCTTGCAGCACCCCGCGGACGATCCCCACAGCGAGATCGTGACGACCCACTTCGACTACCACGCCATCTCGTCGCGCCTGCTCAAACTCGATCTTCTGGGCCACGACGATCCCACCGTGCTGCGCCTGCTCGAGCGCTTCACGGGGATCCCGGCGCGCGAGGTGCCCTGCGACGATGAAGAGGCCCTCTCGCTCTTCTCGAGCTGCCAGGCGCTCGGGCTGACGCCGGAGGTGCTCGGCACCAGTGTCGGCTCGTACGGTCTGCCCGAGTTCGGCACGCGCTTCGTCCGCCAGATGCTCGAGGCGACGAAACCCTCGTCGTTCGCGGACCTTGTCCGCATCTCGGGCCTGTCGCACGGCACCGACGTCTGGACGCACAACGCCGACGAGCTGATCCGCCAAGGCACGGTGACGCTGCGCGAGGTGATCGCCACGCGCGAGGACATTCTGCTCAACCTGATCGCCTGGGGCCTGCCGCCGAGCCATGCCTTCCAGATCACGGAGCGCGTGCGCAAAGGCAAGGGCCTCACCCCGGATCAGGAGTCCGAGATGCGCGCCCACCAGGTGCCCGACTGGTAC
>JAJZIE010000138.1 GCA_021810725.1 Bacillota bacterium
GCTTCTTGCCCTGCGGCCGCCCGGTCGCGACGTACTGCTCGCCGCGGCCTACGCGGTGGTGGCGTGGGGGATCGCGAGCCTTTCCGGCTACCTGCTGCACTCCAAAGTCACGTTCCGCGCGAGGCTGCCGGTGGTCGGCTTCTACCTCGTGACCGGCACCGCCGTCGGCCTGCAGGCGCTCTGCACGGTAATCGGCACGGGCAGCGCCATGCCGCACGGCCCGCTGCTCGGCAAGGCGGTCGGCATGGGACTCTCGGGCCTTGTCTCCTTCCTCGGCTACGGCGCCCTGGCAAGGCGCAGGGCCCAGAGGCAGCCCCGGCCGCTGAAGGTCTCGGCCGCCGCGACGGACGAGGCCTGAGACCGTTCTGATACCCGCCTTGGCACTGCACCCGCGAGTGCGCGCGGGCTAGGCTTATTTCATCCTGGGCTCCCGGAGGGACACCTTCTCGCTGCAGCAGCGGGCGGAGATCGACAGCTACGACTTCCTCGGCAGCCGCCGTGAGCGCAAGCGCCGCCGGCGCCGGCCCTGGGGCGGCAGGCACCGCTGGCGCCGCGAGGACTCCCGGGAAGCGGACCTGGCGCCGGCGGCGCAGGTGGAGGACGTCGTCACGGCGGACGAGGCCTCCGTCGCCACGGCGGAGCTTCGGCAAAGCGTGGACGAGACCGCTGCCGCGGCGGCGCCGGAGCGCTCCCTTTGGCCCGACCGGCAAGCGCTGCTCGACCTCCTGGACGATCTCGACGCCGCGGACGCCTACGCCGCGTACCGCTTCCTTTCCTACCTGCACGCGGGATCCCGCGAAGCGGACGAGCCCCGTCCCTACCGGGTCTACGGGGACATCGGCGGGCGCGCCGCCCAACGGCCAAAATTGGAGCCCCTGATGATCCTGGTCGGGCCGTGCGCCGGCATCGCCTCGATCGACGGCCTGATCCGCGAGATCGACGAGGCGCCGCACCTCGAGGTGGGCTTCCGCCTGTTCCGGGACGGCTTCTATCGCGTGGACGGCCACACGGACGACCGCACGGAAGTGGGCACGTGGCTCTCGGCGCGCACGGGCGTCCAGTCCGTGGTGGACGATGGCACGGCGCTGCACGTGCGGCCCCGGCCGGAGCCGGCGCCATGAGGCGCGGGCTCCTGGCGATAGCCGCGGCGGCGCTCGCGCTCGTGCTGATGGTCGGCATGTACGGCATCCTCGACATTCTGCCTGTCTTCGGCTTCCTGGCGCTGCTCATCGCCTACGCGGCCCTCTCGCACCGTTCCTCGGCCGGCCGCCCCCGCAGGGCCCCAACCGGAGGGCGCAGGCGATGACCCTCGCGGCGTCCCGGATGCCCTACGTCGGCCTGCTGCCCTACCGCACCCAGGAGGGGGAGCTGCGCGATCCGGTCGTGCCGGATGTGGCCGCCCTGATCGACCGCGGGGTGGCGCGCGCCCTGGAGATCCTTCCCTTCGACGCCGGCGACGACGTCGTCTTCATCGCGGCGGCCCGGCCCGAGAGCGAAGAGGTGTGGGCCCTCATGCGGGGCCTCGACGTCAAGGTGCGGCTCTGCCGCGCCGACGCCCAGGAGCTCGAGCAGGCGCAGGACCGCGTCGACAGGGAGTTCGGCCGGTTCGGGCAGCTCGCCGTCGCGATGGGCCGGCTGCGGCCCTGGGACCTGCTCTCGGCCCTGCACGAGCAGGCGAGGCTGGGCGGCCGGCTCGGCGCTGTCCTGGTGCGCCGCGGGGCGCTGACGCCGTTCGATGTGGCCCAGGTGATGGCTAGGCAGTCCCGGTTGCCCTTCGTGGACCTGCTCGCGGGAGACGGCGTGACGGCTTCCCCGCGGGAGGCCTGGGACCTGATGCCGGAGGCCTTTTGGCGCGAACGCTCGGTGGTCCCCGTCGACCGCCTGGAAGGACGCCTCGTCGTGGCGGCCTTGGAGCCTGATCCAGGCGTCGCGTCCGATCTTGGCCGGGCCTTCCCTGGCGAGGTCCGGGTCTTTCCGACCGGCCGGCGCGACGTGCAGGCGGCGCTCCACTGGCGCTACGGGCAGGAGTATCTGAGCCGCAGCCGCAGCGAACTGCTCGAGCTGAGGCCCGAGGACTCCGCGCGAGCGCTGCTGTCGCGGGGTCAGAAGATCCTGCTCGCGTTCCTCGCGGGGCTGCTCGCGGTCTCTCTGCTGCGCCTGCCTCTCTTGACGGCCATCGTGCTGAACACCCTGAGCCAGGTCGCCTACATGATCTTCACGCTCTTCAAGCTCTGGATCTTCCGCCGGCCGGCGGCCGCCCGCGTGGAGATGGAGGTCGCCGAGGACGATCTCGCGGCGCTCGACGAGGCGTCCCTGCCGCCCTACACGGTGTTCGTGCCGCTGCGCAGCGAAACGAGCGTCCTACCGGTGCTGACGCAGGCCCTGCAGTCGCTCGACTATCCCAAGGACCGGCTGGACGTGAAGCTTCTGCTGGAGGAGGACGACCCGGAGACGATCGCGGCGGTGTCGCGCGCAGGCCTGCCGGGCTTCATCGAGATGGTCGTGCTGCCGGCGGCGGACCCCCGCACGAAGCCGAAGGCCTGCAACTACGGCCTGCAGGACGCCCGTGGCGACTACGTGGTGATCTACGACGCCGAGGACATCCCGGATCCGCTGCAGCTCAAGAAGGCGATCGTCGCCTTCCGCAAGGCCGGACCGGATGTCGGCTGCGTGCAGGCCAAGCTCTCCTTCTTCAACAAGGAGCAGAACCTTCTCACCCGCTGGTTCACCACCGAGTACGCCATGTGGTTCGGGCTGATGCTGCCGGGCCTGCAGGAGTCCGGGATGCCCATTCCCCTGGGTGGCACCTCCAATCACTTGCGCGCGGACGTGCTGCGGGAGATCGGCGCCTGGGACCCCTACAACGTCACCGAGGACGCCGATCTCGGCGTGCGGCTGCACAAGGCCGGCTACCGCACCGTGATCGTCGACTCGGAAACGCTGGAGGAAGCCAACTCCGATTTCGTCAACTGGGTGCGCCAGCGCTCGCGCTGGGTCAAGGGTTACGTCCAGACCTGGCTTGTGCACATGCGTCATCCGCTTCGCCTCTGGCGGGAGCTCGGACCGCGCGGGTTCCTGGGCTTCCAGGCGATGGTCGCCGGGACGCCGTTCACCTTCCTGATGAATCCGCTCTACTGGCTGATGACCACCGCCTGGTTCCTCGCCAGCTGGGGCGCCGTGCAGCAGGTCTTCCCGAGCTGGCTCTACTACATGGGCATGCTGAACCTTCTGCTCGGCAGCTTCATGTTCGCCTACCTCAACATGGTCGCGGCCTACCGCAGAGGCGACGACGAGCTTGTGAAGTACGCCGTGTTCGCGCCGCTCTACTGGGGCCTCATGTCGGTGGCGGCCGCGAAGGCGCTGATCCAGATCTTCACGCGCCCGTCGCACTGGGAGAAGACCGAGCACGGGCTCACGGAGGGACGCGAGAACACCCACGCGGCCTGAAAGCTTCCCCCGCCGCTCTCCGCCGGAGCGCATGGACACCGCACAAACAAGCTGACGGCCCCGCCCCCACAGCGGTGCCGTCAGCTTGGCAGCGTGCCTGCGGCTTCGGGGTGGACCGTCCTAACCCGCGGTGCCGTCCTTGCGCTGATGGAGGTAGAGATCGTTGCCGAACGGGTCCCGGATGCCCGCGATGGTGCATGGCCGGTGCTCGCTCGGGCCGAAGCGCACCTCCACGCCCTGCTCCTCAAGCTGCCTCAGGGTAGCGGCGATGTCGGCTACCGCGAGGGCGATGGTGACACCGCCACCACCGTGCCGTCGGCTGTCGCCGGGATCCACAGGATGGTTGTCCGCGACGACGCAGATGGTGACATTGCCCGCGTCGTACTCCCGCCAGTCCGGATCGGTTGGATCGTCGACAGGAAGACCGAGCTTCACGCCATAGAATGCGTGGGCCTCGTCCATGCTGCCCGCCGGGATATTGACCGCGATGAAGTCGATGCCGCGCACGACCTGCACGCCCACACCTCCCCAAGACCTCGGAGCTCCGCGGCGAGGGCTGCGCCTGCAGCGCGACCCACCGGGCCGACGACGCGGCGTCGCGCCCTTGGCGCTCAGCGCAGGAACGCCTCGACCGTCTGGGCGAAGCTCGCCTCATCCTGGAACAGGAACGCGTGACCGGCGTCGGGATAGAGCCTGAGCTGCGCCCCTGGGATGAGCCTCGCGAGCGCGTAGCTGTTCCCCATCGGATCGAGGCGATCCTCCATGCCGTCGGCGATCAGCGTCGGGACGTGGATGCTCGCCGTCGCTCTTCCGGCCGCATCCCCGCCAGCCCACCACGCGTCTATGGCCTTCGCCTGGGCCGCCACGACTCCGGCGGGAGCGGGCGACGCGGCGGGGTAGCTCGACTCGGCCGCCAGTGCCGTGTTCTGAGCAGCCGTCTGATCCGGTGGGAAGAGCACCGACATGACCTTCTTCGAGTCGCCGCTGTTGAGCGCGTTGATCGCACTTTGGCTGGGACGTACGGCCTGGCCGTCGCCCGGGAAGGTTGCGCAGAGGATCAGGCGGCGCACCTGGCCCGGGTGGCGCACCGAGAGAGCCTGCGCGATCATGCCGCCCATCGACCAGCCGAGAACGTCGGCCTTCTTTAGGCCCAGCGCGGTGATGAAGGCGCTGGTCTGGTCCGCCATCGCGTCGATGGTCAGGGGCTGGGGCAGCGCCGCCGTGTCGCCGACGCCGGCGTTGTCGAAGATCACGACGCGGCGGTGCTGCGCGAGCGTGTCGACCAGCTGCCGGTCCCAGCCTTCCATCGTGCCGCCGTAGCCGGTGATCAGGATGAGCGCGGGCCCGCGGCCGACACTTCGGTAGGCGACCATGCCCCGGCTGGTCTCGACCGTCTGCACGGGAGCCCACACGACCGACAGCCCTGTCGGAAGGTGTGGCGCCTTGCCTTCCGCCTTCGCCGCCGCGGCGTCCGCGAATGCCCGCACCGTCCTGATCGGCGGTGGGCCGAGGTCCGAGTAGACGACATAGCCCCTGACGCCGCCGGCTTCGAAGAGCACGAGGTCGAAGCCGATGCGGACACCGGAAAGGGTGAAGGCCCACGCGTAGGCGGAACTGGAGGCGCCGACGCGCGGGAACGGGAGTGGCCGGATCGTGCTGTGGACCTTCTGGCCGGCGATGACGAGCGTGGCGGAGCCGCAGTGCGCCAAGGCCGAATTCAGGCGCTGCCACGTCTGCCGAGCCTGCGGTCCACGCTCCAGCGCCTCGCCAAGCGTCGGAATCGCGGTGCCTGCCACGAAGCCCGCGACCGCGTAGGCTAAACCCTTGGGGCGCGCCGGCAGGCTCGAAAGGCACGACGTATCCACAAGGCGCGTGTCGCTCTGGCTTGGCTGCACCGCCGTCCATCCGGGCGGCAGGTCCGCGGTGGTGAGCAGCCGCTGCTGCAAGGCGGCAGCCGGGCTCTGCGTGCCGCAGCCCGCCGCCGCCAGCGTGGTCGCGACGAGTAGGGCCAACAGGGTGGCTGGGCCGCGGGGAACGCCTATCCCCACCCTCGCCCTGCCTGAGGGCGCATGGCGCCAGGGCAGCCGGGCCATGGCTACCCCACCGCCCCGGCGGGCGCCTCGAGAGTCTCGCCTCGGGTCGCGTCGCGCACGATCAGCGCGAGGGCCAGGAACCCCGCGATCCATTCGAGACCATCCACGACGATGTCCGCCGTCGCGTAGATGGCGCCGCCCTGCCCGAGGGCGCTGAGCAATCCGAGCGTGAAGAGCCCGAACACCACCGCGAAGGTGACGTTCGTCCAGCGCATGCTCCGCCCCAAGGTCCAGGCGAGGAATGCCCAGAGAAAAGCCACCACCGGGGCGGCGATCCGGGAGGGCTCCACCTGGGAGACCATAAGGGAGTGCCACTGCGCCGCGGAAAAGGCCGGGTTGAGGGCCAGGACCGTAGCCCTGACGCTTGCGATCGTAAGGAAGGAACTCAGGAGGGACAGAAGCTGCAGGAAGGACGCGAGGTACAGGAAGCGGGCGGCCGCCGCCACCCCTCTGGACGTCGCGGTCCGGGGGCGCAGCTGCATGGCGGCGGCACCGCGGAGCAGGTCCAGCGACTCCACGAGACCGGGCCGCCGGCTGCCGACGGCCGCTCCCGCCATCAGCACGCCGATCATCTCTTCCTCGTGCTCCATGCGGAACCAGACGGGGTAAAGCTTGAGGAGGCGCCGATACCCCCGCTCGAGGCACTGCAGGTCGGTCACGGCACGATCCCCCCCAGGAGGTCCAGTCTCGTCAGGGCCGCGGCGGCGTGCGCCTGAAGCCTTGCCGCCTCCTCCGCGAGGCGTTCACGTCCGTCCGTGGTCAGCCGGTAGTAGCGGCGCAACCTGCTGTCGACGATCTCCTCCCGCTCCACCTCGATCAGTCCATCCTGCCGAAGCCGTTCAAGGGCGGTGTACAAGGTGCCGGCCTGCAAGCGGACACGGCCGCCCGAGATCCCCTCCACGTCCCGGATGATGCCGTACCCGTGCTGGCTGCCGGCGGCGAGCGCCGTCAGGATCAGGAAGCTCGATTCCTGCATCGCGCGTCTGTTCATGTTGTCAGCATATATCGTTGACCTTCATATAGCAAGTGGGCCGACGGCTTAACCGGTCAGCTTGGCCAGGGATCCAGGGAAGGGGTGGCGTCACCGGCGCCGGTTGCCCGCACCGCCCACGGCGGGCCAACCACGACAGGAGTCGCTCCAGTTCTGGCGAAGGACTGCGTCGAATTCATCCGTGGCGTCGAAGCGAGGAGGCA
>JAJZIE010000139.1 GCA_021810725.1 Bacillota bacterium
GCGCACGGGAACGCCCTCGACGAGGTCGACGCCGGTGAGGACCATCTGGTGGCCGCCGGCGATCTCGCCCAGGTAGTCGAGACGCTCCGACTTGGACAGGCCAAGGGGCACGCCCAGGACGCCCTCGAAGTCGTAGAGGCGGTCGGCCAGCACGCCCGCTTCGCCGTCCATCATCTGCACGACGTCGCAACCGAAGTAGACGCCCTCGCCGTCCTCGAGCTGGCTGAGGGCGAGGGAACGCATCGTGGCGGCGTCGACGTTGAGATAGGGCCGCGCCGGTCCGCCGCGCACGACGGGGAGGTTCGCCACGACGTACGTCCGGCCAAACGGCTTGCCGGGCGCGGGAACGTTGACGACGTTTGCGTAGGCGTCGAAGTCGAAGGCGACGTGACGCTCGAAGAACTGCTGCGGCGAGAGGCCGCGTTCCCGGTGGAACCGGTCGTCCTTGTCGCGGTACTCGAAGTCGAAGCTGGTGGGCGGAACGCCGAGGAACAGCGTCAGGATGCGGTAGATCTCAGCCAGCATGGACTCCTTGCGGGCGAAGAGATCCTCCCCGGCGCTGCCGGCGGCGTGCGCCGCGCGTAGCGCCAGGCCCTGTTCCCTAAGCTTCACGTTCAGCACATGGCCCATCGCGTGCGAGTCGCTCGAACCCTGCGTCTCCGGCATGGCGGCCTTGGGCGTCACGCCGTACTTCAGCACAAGGTTCGCGAAGAGCTCCCACTCGCCGCCGTCGCCGGCCGGTCCGGCGAAGATGTGGGTCACGAGCCGGCTGTCCTTCGGCTCGGCCACGGTCGCGAGGACGTCGTCGAGAAAGCCGTTCGCCTTCTCGAGCTTCTCCCAGAACGTCAGGTAGTTCTGCGAGAGATCGAACTCGGCGAGCTCGAGACGCCTGGCCGCCGCTCTGCGCAGCACATTGAGCCCTGCGAACATCCAGCAGCGCCCGCTCTTCATCTGGTTTGTCACGGCGAGCGAAGGCAGCTCGTCGGAGAACGTGTGCAGCATCGCCGCGAGGACGTCCTGGTTCTCGGCCACCTTCAGGATGCCGTTCTTGCCGACCGCGTTCTTCATGGACAGCAGGTGCCTGTCCGCAGCGACGCCGTCGCGCATGGCCGCCAGCTGCTCGGGCAGCAGGGCTTCCCGGCACCGCGTGTCGATGCTCATGCCATCCCTCCTGGTGCGCCTGCCGGCGCGCGTCCAGTGCCATATCCACAGCTCAGATTCTCGGCGGCGGCGCGCGCACCTCCCCTGAGATGCCGAGAGGCAGGAGAAAGGGCCCGACCTGAGGTCGAGCCCCTTGCCCCCAGACGGATCAGACCGTGCCGGCGCGCTGCAGGTAGAGGACGTCCCCGCGCACCAGGAGCGTGATGGCGAATGGAGCCTTCGTCGCCCCGTCTGGGCTTGCGATGTGGGCCAGGGGCGTCTCGACGGTCACGGCGAGCGGCTGGCCGGCAGCGTCGAGGTCGATCGACACGTCGAGCGGCGCCCGCGGCGCCACTACCCAGGGACCGCCGCCCGCGAGCCCCTCTACGGCCGGATCGGGTCCGAAGCCTGCGAGGGGCGAGGGGGTGGCGACCTGCAGAGCCCTGACGGTCGCGGCGAACATGCGGATGCTCTGCGCGACGAGGCTCCAACTGGCGCCGCTGGCCGTAAGTCGCTGGCTGGGCCCGCCGCTGAAGGTGGCCCTCCCGACCTCGTAGCCCGTGTCGGAGAGCCAGAGGGGCTGCGACGCGAGATTGGCCGGCAGCGTGGCAAGAAACTGCGGCGGGTTTGGCTGAAGCCCCGCGAGGCTGCCCGCGGGCGACGGTGATCTGCTCACAAGCGCCGTCTCGACGACGTAGCGATCCGAGGTGTAGTAGAGCGCGTTCAGCGGGTAGCAGGCCACGAGGTCGAGGCTCGGCCAGGTGGTGTTCGGCAGCGACGAGTTCGCCGGCACCACGAGGGATCGCGTCACCTTGAACGTGAAGACGCCTTGAGCGGTGCCGACGACCACGGTGTCGCCTGGCCTGAGCGCGTCGATGTGGCGGAAGAACGTGAGGTTGTGCGCCACGATGACGGCGGTGCCGCTCGTGCCAGGCATGACGCTCTGTGGCTCGTGGCCCGGGGCGGACGCGAGCAGCGCGTCGGACGTGCCCTGCAGGACCGTGGCCGCGACGTCGATCTTGGGGATGCGCAGGTAGGCCGCCACCTGGCCGAGGGCGGGCTCGGGCTGCGACGCCAGGGAGGCGGTCGCGGCGACGCGCGACCCAGCTCTGGCGGCCTGGGCCCGCCGCGCGGGACGCCAAGGTGCGGTAGCCTGCGCGAGCTGGGCCTGGCGCCACGTGGCGTAGGCCGGCAGCACGAGCGGCACGGCGACGAGGGCTGTGCCGAGCGCGATCAGCGCGGCCCCCAGCCAAAGCGTCCTATGCCGCGACGCGCGCATGACGGATGAGGAGGACTCCCGCCACGATCAGCACGGCTCCGCATCCGACGATGGGCAGGATCGGAACCCCGGTGGTGGGGGAGGTGGCGGCGGGTACCGTCTTGGCGCGGATCAGCACCGCGGCGCCGACCGTGGCCGACGTGACGGGGAGCGAGAGTACGCTGCCGGTGATCTTGGCCGACACGTTGGGCGTGAGCTGCCCGGCGGCCGAGACGTTCGCGAGGACGCTGGCTGGTGTGATGCCGCTCTGCGCGACGGTGACCGTCACGGGCTTCTGGAAGGTTCCGATGAGCTGGCCCGTCGCGGTGTCGACGACGCGCAGGGCGAAGTCCGCGACCACCTGTTGACCGGCAGGGGCCGCGGCCTGAAGGTTGGCCGTCGGGCTCTCGAGCAACTCGAACTTGACGCCGCTAGGGAACGTTCCCGCAGGGATCGCCACGGTGACGGGACCGAAGTGCACCGAGCCCGCCGCGCCGGGAGCGAGGGTCGTGGAGGCTACGACGTTCGGGAAGCCGTGCAGCGTGAGATCGGGCGCAGTCGCGACCGGAGCGGTCGGGCTCAGCACCGCCCAGCCGACGAATGCCGCGGTGATGGGGTGCGTGAGCACATCGCCGTGGATGGTGGCGGCCACCGGGTTCGGGACGATCTGGCCCGTCGGCGTGACGTTGTCGTAGGTACTCTGCGAGGTGACGCCACTTTGCGTCAACGAGAAGGTGACGGGCTTCAGGAAGGTGCCGACGAGCAGCCCGGTGGTCTTGTCCACGACCCGCAGGGCGAAGTCCGCGACGACGGTCTGGCCAGCCGGTGCGGCCGCCTGGAAGTTCGCCAGAGGGCCCTCAAGGAGTTCGACGGTCACGGGGTCGACGAAAGCGCCCTGCGGCACCTGGATATGCATGGAACCGAAGCTCAGGGAGCCGGCGGCTCCGGCCGCCAGTTCCGTGGACGCGACGACGGTCGGGAAGCCGTGCTGGGCCATATCGGGAACGCTCGAACCCTGGGCGCTCGCCGCGACAGGAAGCATCAAGGCCGCCGCTGCGACGAGCGCGGCCGCGAAGATTCTGCGCAGGTGCACAGAAGGACCTCCCTTACCGGATTTCCCCTTGAGCATACATGGCACTGGTATTAAGTTCACCTGGTCGCTCAGAATTGTGGGGGCCGTCGCATGGGGGCCAGGCGGCTAAGGGCGGCGCTTCGCTATACTTAGGGTGCCGCGACGTGTTCGAACGTCGCCAGACCCGTGATGAGAGGTGGCCAGTCATGGCTTTACGGGTGGAGATCTTTTCGGATTATGTCTGACCGTTCTGCTACATCGGCGAGGGGCTCGTCGACAAGCTGAACGAGGAGGCGCAGCTCGGGCTCCAGGTGACCTGGCGGCCCTTCGAACTGCATGAGGACACCCCCGCGGAGGGCATCCCGGTCGCGGAGTACTTCGGAAGGCCGCGCGAGCAGGTCGAAAGGATGCAGGAGGGGCTGCGCAACCGCGCGGGCGAGCTCGGACTGCCCTTCGCCTCGCCCGAGATCCTGTCCAACACGCGCAAGGCGCACATCCTTTCGGAGTACGCCCGCGACGAGGGAAAGTTCGAAGCCTTGCATCGAGAACTTTTCAGGGCCAACTTCGTCGAGGGGCGGAATCTGGCCGACGACGTGGTGCTGCGGGAAATGGCCGGCAGGGCGGGGCTCGACCCCGAGGCGGCGATGGCGTCCCTCGAGCGGCCGGACTACCGCGAACGCGTGGAGCGTTCCCTAGAGCGGGCACGCGAGATCGGCATCACCGGAGTGCCTACTTTTATCGTGGACGATAAGTACATGGTCGTCGGTGCCCACCCGTACGAGGCCCTGCGCGACGCGTTCCGCCGGATCGTGGCACTCGAAGGCCACAACTGACGGGCGCTGCTCAGCGGCCGGGCACGGCATGGGAACGCGCGAAGGGCTCGATCGCCTCGCACCGCTACCCGTTGAACAGCGTCCAGTGCCCTTCCGAGACGACTTCGACGCCGCCGCCGTCCACCTTGATGGCGGTTTGGTCGTCGATGGCGTAGGTCGGTGCTGGTATGCGCGCTGCCCACTGCGGGGCAATCGCCACGTCTTGGCGATCCGAGTGGTCCACATGCGGAATAATCGCGAAATCCACGAGGCCGACGCCGTGGGCCTTGACCAGGATCATGCGAAGGTCGCCGTCGGGTGTATCGAAGACGATGTCCTCCGTCGAAAGCGCATCGCCGCGTCCGCGCCGCGGTTCATGGTACACCTCCGCAAACGTGGACGCGGTCGCGATGCTCCCCGCGCTGACGCCCAGGTAGACCATCCGGCCAGGCAGCGACGGCAAGATGTCGGCAAGGCCGGACTTCCGCAGCCAGTAGGACAAGAAGACCGGGTCGCCGCCCCAAACGAGCAGCGCGTCGGTTTCGCGGACCGCAGGGACCCAGCATTCTTGGTCGATGCTGGGCAGCACCGAGAGCTCCAGCACCCCCAGGGACTTCCATCCCAAGCCCGCGAATGGGCTCCTGCTCCGTCCGCTGATTGCCTCCCAGGCGTGCCCGCCTCCACCGGGAAAGGGGTAGATGGCGGTCGGAATGACCAGGGCGCTCGACTCTGAGATCGGTTTCCCCAACAGGTCAACCAGGGCATGCTGAATGCTGTGGTTGGCGATGCCGCCCGACGTCAGTAAGAGCTTCATTGGGTGAACCTACCTCCTTCTAACCACGCGGTCAAGCCTCTCCGGGTGCGCCTTCCGGCCGAGACCCGGCAGGGTTCGTCCAAACCCTGGGCGGACCTCATCGGGTGGAGAACGCCACTTCCACCAACGCAGGAGCTGTGCCGTGTCGCAGACGGCCAATTCCGGTTCCGGTTCGCGCATGCTCCTGATGATGGCGCGTACCGGATTCCTTGTCGCGTTTCTACTGGGGCTCGGGGGCCATTTCGGGGTCTACCTTTACGGCGGTGCGGTGCTCTGGATCCACATCGTCTTCGGCCTTTTGTTCCTGGTGCCCGCATGGATGCTCCCTGCGAGCGCCGGCAAGCCAGCCCTCGCCATGTGGGGAGCGATCCTCGCGACGACCGGCGCGGCCCTCGCCGCGATCGGCGCCCTGTGGGCGCCGGGGCTGCCGGTGTGGCCGCACGTCGTTCTGATGATCGTCGCGATCGGGCTGGTCGAGATGGGCAGCCGCCGCCGCAGGGCCTGAACAGCGTCACGGCGGCCGGAGTCCTTCCGCCGTTGGCGCGCCGAGCGCAGTCGGCCCAAACCATTGCAGCACGGAGACGACTGCCTTCGGCCGCTGTCAGAGCCCCAGCTCGTCTCCTCCACGTGCCACTGGGACCCGGATGGGGCTGGACGGATCGCCCTGCGTCTGCGCGGTCCGCGGAGCGGACGGGGTGGGGGGACCCGGTGGGGAGGCGATCAGGTTCGCTCTGGTTCGTACGTGACCCCCAGCGCCCCGCTGGTCGTCGCCACGCTGGCGGGCCAATACCGTTCTGCAACTTTGGACAAATATCTCGCGATGCGCCCTTTGCTGCTTCCTGCTTCGACGACCCGTAGTCGCTGCTCAGCAGCGTCGCGCTCGGCCAGGGCAGCGGACTGCGGAGCGTATTCGACGCGATGTACTTCGGCGCGTCGCTCAGCTGCTTTCCGAACGGACTTTCGGGACGCGCGTTCCAGTGCCCGAGCAGGTCCTCCTGCGTGCGGCGGCCGAACAGCCAACCGGCCAGACCGCCGCCCGCAACGATCATTGCGCGCATCCGGCTCGCAAGCGCGTCTCCTGGGCGCGACGTGCGCTGCGCCCAGCCGCCGAGCTGGAAGTCGTCCCGCGTGTCCTCATCCGGACGGCCCGGACCCAGCATGACGCCGTCCAACGTGACGTGGTGGATGACGACGATACGTCCCGTGGCAGCCTCCATGAAGATTCCCTGTGAACGTCCGGCGCCGAGACCGTATGAGGATCCCGGCGCCAGACGCTTCCTTGGGCTACCGGTCAGGAAGAAAGAAGTCCACGTGGCCGCACTGTGGGCATCGGTACATCTGCAGCGCGAGCGTACCTTCGCTCAACTGGTTCCAGCCGCCAAGCAGCATGCCCGCGAAGCCTGCGGCGCCGCCGACGCGAAAGTCTTCCTCACCGATCAACTGCAACTCTGCGTTGCAGTGCGAGCATGTCCACGAACCGCTCACCGGATCGACCTCCTTGATGGGACCGGGGAAGGGGTTCTCTGGCAGCGGCTGGAGACCTCCCCGCCAGGAAGTTTTCTACGTCCGATAATAGATATTATGTGGTGTCGGTAGGGGCCGGGCCCAGGGGAGGCCAGCGGCTGGCCCCG
>JAJZIE010000140.1 GCA_021810725.1 Bacillota bacterium
GCGCGGCACGTGTTCGTGCGCCTCGAGGGCGGCGGCATCGACCTCGTCGAGGTGACGGACGACGGCGGGGGCATCGCCCCGGAGGAACTGGCCCTGGCGCTCGGGCGCCACCAGACGTCGAAGCTCGGAGCGATCGACGAACTTGCGGGGATTTCGAGCTACGGTTTCCGCGGCGAGGCTTTGCCGTCGATCGCGTCGGTCTCGCGGCTTCAGATCGCTTCGCGACCGCCGGAACGGAGTGGCGGCATGCTGATCGAGGCGGAGGGCGGCAGGCTCCAGGCGCCGACGCCCATCGCCATGTCGCACGGCACGCGCGTCGCGGTCCGGGACCTCTTCCGGCAGGTGCCGGCAAGGCGCAAGTTCCTGCTGCCGCCCCCGGCGGAGGCGAGGCGCGTCATCGCCGTCCTCGAGCGTATGGCCATGGCGGCACCGCAGGTGGCGTTCTCGCTCACGCTGGACGGCCAGGAGGCCCTGCGCACCAGCGGCAGCGGCAACCTGAGCGAGGTGTTCGCCGATCTCTTCGGCGTCGAGGTTGCGGAGAATCTGGTCCCGGTGGACGCTCGCGCGGACCTGGGCCGCGTCCAGGGCCTCGTGTCGCGCCCCGGCCGCGACCGCGGCAACCGCCAGTGGCAGTTCCTCGTCATCGGTGGCCGGCCGGTGGAGACGGGCAGGTTGCGCTACGCGATCGAGGCCGCCTACCAGGGGCGCCTGCTCAAGGGCAGGTTTCCGGTCTTTTGGCTGAGTCTCGAGGTGCCGGCGGGCGACGTGGACGTGAATGTCCATCCCGCAAAGCTCGAGGTGCGGCTGCGCCGCGAGCGCGAGGTGGCGTCGCTGTTGCACGACGCCGTCGCGGCCGCCTTGAGCTTGCAGCCGCGGTCCCATCCGGCGCCCTCGATCGCCGAAGGCGCAGCGTTCCCGCCCGTCACCGGCGGCATGGCCCCGCCGTCCGCCGCCGAGGTCGCCGCAGGCGGGGAGCCCCCGCTCTTCGCCCTTGCGGAAGAGGTCGAGCGGTACGGCACGGCGGCTGGGGTCGAGGGCGCGCAGGAGCCTTTGGCCGAAGCCCCTGCCGCCCTCGGGCAGGCCGGCGGACTCTTCCTCGTCGCCGCCGATCGCGACGCGATCTATCTCTTCGACCAGCACGCGGCGCATGAGCGCATCCATTACGAGCAGCTCGAACTGCAGGACGTGCGCGCGGCCCAGATGCTGCTCTCGCCACTTGTCGTGCGCCTCAGCGCGCTGGAGAGCCAGACGCTCGGGGATCATCTCGCGGACCTTGTCCGGTACGGGTTCGAGGTGGAGCACTTCGGCGATCGGGATGTCCTGGTGCGCGCGGTGCCGCGGCTCTTCGGCCGCGAGGCGTCGCCCGCCCTGCTGCCGGAGCTTCTCGACGCCCTCGCGCAGGGCGGGGAAGGCCCGATCGAGCGGGAGGAGCGCGTGCGCCGGGAACTCGCGGCCTGCAGGGCGTCCGTCAAGGAACGCGACCGCCTCAGCCCGATCGAGCAGCAGAGCCTTATCCGCCAGCTCTGGAACTGCCGGGAGCCGCGCTTCTGCCCCCACGGCCGGCCGACCTACCTGAGGCTTGGCTACGACGAGTTGCGTCAGAGGTTTCTCAGGCGGTGAGCCGGCCAATCGCCGTCTTCGGACCCACGGCGGTGGGGAAGAGCGCCTTCTGCCTGCGGCTCGCCGAGGAGATCGGCGGGGAGATCGTCAACGCCGACGCGGTGCAGGTCTACCGCGGCTTCGACGTCGGCAGCGCCAAGCCGTCGGTCGGGGAGCGCGAGCGGGTGCCGCACCATCTCCTGGACGTCGCGGACCCCGACATGGAGATCACGGTGGCGACCTACCAGCTGCTGGCGCATGAGGCGATTCGGGAGGTGGAGCGTCGTGGGGCGGTTCCGATCGTCTCGGGCGGGTCCGGTCTCTACCTGCGGGCAGCCCTCGGGGAGTGGGAAGCCTTCGGCGCTCCGCCCGATCCCGAGGTGCGCCGCTGGGCCGAGACTGCGGACATCGCCGAGGTCTACGGCAGGGCCATGGCGGTGGATCCGCTGAGCGCGCAGAGGCTTTCGCCGCAGGACCGTCCGCGACTGATCCGCGTCATCGAGCGGTCCCGCGCGGCTGGCGGCGGCCGAGTCGCCAGCTCGATGCGGTTTCTCAAGATCGGCCTGCAGCTGCCACGCGCGCAGCTTTACGCGAGGATCGACGAGCGGGCCCTCACCCTCTGGCCGCACCTTTTGCGCGAGACCAGCCAGCTGATCACGCGCGGCCCGCAGGCCTCGGCCCTCGTCGAACGGACCATCGGCTACCGCGAGGCCCTGCGCCACCTGCGGGGCGAAACGGGTCCAGAAGAGGCCATGCGCCAGGTGCAGATGGCGACGCGGCACCTCGCCAAGCGTCAGCTGACCTGGTGGCGGCGCGAGCCCGATACGATCTGGCTGCGTCCCGATGAGGGCATGCGACAGCTGCGGGCCATGCTGTAGCGAATCCCCCGTGCGCGAACGCCGGCCAAAGCGGCCGGCGTCTTTCCATATCCGGTTGTCGGCATCTGGCGGGGCCGAAGGGACAACCGGACAAGGCACATCCGGCCTAGAAACGTCCATGAGATCCAGAAAGCTGGAGGAACAATGGACCAATCGCAGAATATACGTGGTCAAAGTCGGCTGTGCGCGCTGTTGGCGGCGGTCGGCGAAACCGATACGGAGGGGAGGTATCGGGTGCCGCAGCGGCCTTGAAGGCGGCTCGTCAGGGTCCAGCTCGAAGGAGGGAATAGCGCTTGATCAACAAGGGGCTCAGGAAGGAGATGAGTCGACTAGATCTGACGATGGCGAGTCTCGGTGCCATCATCGGATCCGGCTGGCTCTTCGGATCCCTGTACGCGGCCAATGCCGCCGGTCCCTCAGCCATCATCTCCTGGGTCATCGGTGGCATCGCCGTCCTGCTGGTCGGACTCGTCTACGCCGAACTCGGCGGCATGCTGCCCGAGGCCGGAGGCATCGCCAGGTATCCGCACTACTCCCACGGCAGTCTGACGAGCTTCATCATGGGTTGGGGCGCGTGGATCGCCTACGCGTCGGTGCCGGCCATCGAAGCCGAGGCCGTGGTGCAGTACGCGTCGCACTACATCCCGTCGATCTACAACCCGACGACGGGGCTGATCCAGGGTGGCGGCATCGCGCTCGCAGCGGTGCTGATGCTGATCTTCTTCCTGATCAACTACTTCGGCGTGCGGCTCTTCGCGCGCGTCAACACCGTGGTGACGGCCGTGAAGTTCATCATGCCGACCCTCACGGTGATCATCTTCCTGGTCGGTGGACTGCACTGGGGCAACTTCTCGAGCCACGGCTTCGCCCCCGGCGGCACCGCGGGCGTCCTGCAGGCGGTCGCGACGTCCGGCGTCGTGTTCGCGTACCTCGGCTTCCGCCAAGCGGTCGACTTGGCCGGCGAGGCCAAGAACCCGCAGCGCGACGTGCCGCGAGCCATCATCATGGCGATCGGCATCGGCATTGTGCTCTATGTGCTGCTGCAGCTCGTCTTCATCGGCGGCGTCGCACCTGGCGCCCTCGCGGGTGGCTGGGCCAAGGTGTCCTTCTCGGCGCCGATGGCGCAGGTGGCGACGGCCCTGAACCTGGGCTGGCTGGCGGTCCTGCTCTATGCGGACGCGGTCATCTCGCCTGCCGGCACAGGCAACATCTACATCGCTTCGACGGCGCGCGTCATCTACGCGTTGGCCCAGAACCGCTACTTCCCGAAGGCACTGGGGCGGATCGACGAGCGGACGGGCATCCCTTACGCGTCCCTCTGGGTCGCGTTCATCCTCGGCCTCTTGTTCCTGCTGCCCTTCCCGGCCTGGCAGAGCCTGGTGGGACTCGTTTCGTCGGCGACCGTCTTCACCTACGCGATCGGCCCGGTGTCCGCCGCCGTCCTGCGGCGCACGCACCCGGACGCGAGGCGTCCCTACAAGCTCGGCGGCATGTCGGTGATCGCGCCGATCGCGTTCGTGGTCGCGTCGCTGATCATCTACTGGACGGGCTGGAACACCGACTGGAAGCTGCTTGTGACCCTGCTCATCGGTGTGGTGCTGTACCTGGTCTTCTCGGCGGCCATGCCGAAGGAGATCGAGCGTCCGGACGCCAAGTCGATCGGAGCGGGCATCTGGCTCGTCGTCTACCTCCTCTTCATGCTGGCCATGTCGTACTTCGGTTCGGCGCGCTTCGGCGCCGCGGCGAACGGTGGCCATGGCATGATCCACTACCCGCTGGACCTCGTGGTGGTGGTCATCGGCGCGCTCCTGTTCTACTACTGGGGCGTGGCGAGCGGCCTGCACACCGAGTTGGCCGACGAGGCCGTGCAAGCCGTCGCGATCGAGGCCGGGGACTGAGAGACCGGCCGGACACGCAAGGGCCCGTCGCGCAGGCGACGGGCCCTTGCCTCGTATTCGGCTGGACTCAGGTGGCGAGTGCCACGATGGCGTCGGCGTAGATGCTCGCGGCGAGCTCGAGATCCGCCACCGATACCGACTCGTCGGCCTGGTGCGCGACGTCCTGGCGACCCGGAAACTGGGGGCCGAAAGCCACGGCGTGGCCGAGCGTGCGCGCATAGGTCAGGCCGCCGATGACGAGCGGCGGCGTCGGGTCGTCGGTGTGGCGCCGGTAGACGCCAAGCAGGGTGGTGACGAGGGGGTCGTCGGCGGGCACCCAGTGGGGCGCAGCCTGGAACTCCACCGCCACGGCGACGTCGAAGGGCGCGAGTCTCCGCCTCAGGCGTTCCACGATCTCGTCCGCCTCGATCGCGAGCGGGTAGCGGATGTCCAGCCAAATCTTGGTGCCCGTGGCGTCATGGCGGATGACACCGAGGTTGACGGTCAGGCGGCCGAGCCGGCCGTCCTGGCTCGCGATGCCGAGGGCCTCGCCATAGTCGTCCGCGATCAGGAGGTCCAGGAGGGGATCGTGCAGGTTCCGACCGAACAGGCGGTGGGCCTCGCGGATCGCGTTCACGCCCTGCTCGGGCTGCGAGGCATGGGCCGCCTCACCAACCACGTCGAAGATGCGCTTCGGTTCGTCCGGGTCCGGCACCACCTGCACGCCAAGTTCCTTTGCCATGTCGAGCACGGCGTCGGGGGACATCGGCTGCGCGAGCTCGATCCTTGCGTGGTCCGGCACCACGTTTGGCTGTTGTCCCGCTTCGATGGCGTAGCGCTGCGGCAATTGGGCGGGGCGCTCCAGCCTCAGGCTGAGCCCGCCCTTCTCGCCATGCACGAGCGGGAAGTCGCCGTCGGGGGTGAAGCCGAGCCGCGGCCGCTCCCGGTGTTGGAGATAGTGGTCCATGCACTCCCAGTAACTCTCCTCGTCGCCGCCGGCGATCAGCCGCACCCTGCGCTTCAGCTTGGGACCTTGGGCCGCGACGGCGGCCAGGGCCACGAGCGCGGCGGCTGCGGGTCCCTTGTCGTCGGTCGCGCCGCGGCCGAAGAGCCGTCCTCCCTGCACCGTGCCGGCGTATGGCGGGACGGTCCAGCCGTCACCCTCGGGCACGACGTCGAGGTGGACGAGGACGCCCACGATCTCGTCCCCTTGTCCGATCTCGATCTCCGCCGCGTAACCGCTGTCGTCGTGCTGGCGCGTCAGGCCGAGCCGGGTCGCCTCGGTGAAGAAGGCGTCGAACGCCTTGCGCACGCTGAGACCGAAAGGGGCATCCGGCTGTGGGGCTTCGCGCACCGAGCGGACGCGGATCAGGGCGCGCGCGACGCGAAGGACCTCCTCGGACGAAATCTGCCAATCCATCCTACTTAGGCACCTCCGTTCGGGCTGCCAAGCCTTGAGTTCCCCGGAGCGCGCGAGGTTCCTGCCGCGAAGGCCAGAACCGCGGCGAGCGCGATCAGGAGGGAGAGAGCGTACCAGGCCACGCCGGCGCCGCCCGCTTGGGCCAGGAGTCCCAGGAGAGGCGGCCAGACGGCGGAGCCCGCGAAGACGGACGTGCCGATGAGCCCGATCGCCTGGCCCGAACGCCCGCCCGACACCCGCTCTCCACCCCAGGTCAGGACGAGCGCGTTCCAGCCGATGGCCCCGGCACCCGCGAAGAAGAAGGCTACGCCGCGGACCGCAAACGGCACGCCGCCCAGGTGGGTCGCGACGGCGATGCCCACCGCGCCGAGCACGGCGGCCATGGCGACGACAGCCGACCTGCTGCGCAGACGGTCGCTCAACTGGCCAAAGCCGACACGCCCTGCGGCGCCGCCGAGCTGCGCGATCGCGAGGAGGATTCCGGCGGTGGCAGGGTCAACACCACCGGGCATCGACACCACGGTGTACGTCAGGAGGCCATACTGGCCCGATGCCAGCATGAAGGCGAGCAGGGCGGGCAGCGCGATACGCCTCAGGTCTCCTCCGAGCGGCGGCCGGTCGGCCGGCGCCAAGCGCGGCGCGGTTGGGGCTGCCGATGCCAGGATCAGATTGAGCACGGCCGCGATCAGAGCCAGCCAAAGCCAGGGGAAGCGTGGACCGTAGATCAGCGCGAGTGACGGCAGCAGAGCCGCGGCGATGGCCGCCCCGAGCGGGACGCCGGTCTGGCGAATCCCCATCGCGAGGCCGCGCGAGCGGCCGGCGTAGCCGTCGAAGATGACGCGGGCGCCGGCGATCGGCAGGGCCCCGAGACCCAGGCCAGTCGCCGT